>JALFKC010000079.1 GCA_022775765.1 Campylobacter sp.
CATATTCATAGCTTAAAAATAGATTAAAACAAGAAAGAAAGTTGTGGGAAAGTGAGAGAATTTTAAAAAAAGAAGAAAAAGTATAGAAAATATATAGATAGCAGGATAAATTTAAGCAAACTAAGAAGAAATTTGCTAAAACATTTAGAAAAACAAGTAATTATTGTATAGGAACTGTATAGAGCAAATAAAATATGGTCAATAGTGATTTGTAATCAAAATGGAATTTTAGGAAAAAAGAAACTGAAATTTTTACCATAAAATAAATATAAATAGTAAAAAGCTAGAAATCAATACTATAAAAGTTGAAAATAAGTTGTGTGCAGACTAAGATAGCTACAAAAAGTAAAACACCAATAATTGTAAATTTAAGTAGCTAATTTAAAAGAAAATTTAGTAAATTTATCATAATTCATCTATAAAGTTAGCTTGTAGCTATAGCCTGAAATACTGCTAATGGCGTCATTTCCAAGCTTTTAAGAATATTACTCATATGTGTTCTAATAGTAAAAATGTAGCGTTTTTTTTCAAAAAACAGCTGTTTCAATCTGATCTATACTTACGATTTCACCTCTGTTTGAAGCAAAATTTCAAACAATTTAACTCTGTTTTAATTAAAGAATTACTTTATTTTGCCTTAAAATCCGCTTTGTTTTGGCATCAAAAAGCAACCATTTTTTAGCTAAATTTTGCTACTTACTGGCACTTTTGAACTAGTAACTAGTATGCTTTTGTAAAGCTCTTTTAGTAAAATGACTTTTGCAAAAAGGCAAAAATACCAAACCTTATAGCCTTTTTATCACTAACACTAATATAGAAATTTTTGCTATCTTGGCTCAAATTTAGCGTAATTTTCTTTTCATTTTTGCGATCACTTAACGCTTTGGAATTATTTAGCAAATTTAGCAAAATCTGCTTTATGTAGCTTGACTAAGTTTTAAGAGTGAAATTTCCATCACCAAAATTTAACTTTAAGTCAATATTGTTTATCTGCATATGTATTTTAAGTGGCTACTAACATCTCACCCATAGTGGCAATTTTGCTTTGATGAAGCACAATTTGTTCGTTTGTTTTTATCCGTTTTACAAGATAGCTAAAAAGCAAAAATCCACCAATAAATGCAAAAAAAACATTAAAATAATATCTTGCACGAATTTTTATTTTAGATTATTTGTAACTTTACTCTCAACTACAATAAATTGCCAATTATTATTTTAAGCATTTCATAAAATAGTATAAAACTCTCACTATCTTGCCTATATTTTATGAGATTATCCTTGCTTTAACCTATGATATTTAGGGCGGTTTTGCAAGATTTGCACTCATCTGGGCCGACTACAATCTCGCCATCTTTGGTTGCTAAAAATGCAAAACATTGAAAATTTTTGTTGATATTTTCTACCTCTATTTTTATAGTATCAAGGACCAAAACCGCATCTAGGGCATTAAATTTAAAACTTCTAACCAAAGAAAATCTAAAATTTTCACTAATAAAAGTGCCACATTTTTATAGCCAAATACGGAAAATCTCCACTTAAAGTTCCATTTCTTTAGCTTTTGCAACCACTCTTGCCAGTAGTTTTTATCCACTAGCATTTTTGTCTGATATACTCATCACGGTTTGATAAATTAGCGCATTTAAACACCTCATCTGAGGTTTTAAATTCAGGTGCTTGGTAGCCAATTTCACCATATTTTTAAGAGGACTTGTGATGTTGTGATGGGTAAATTTCACACCACCTTCAGCCATGTATGGCATATGGCAATCAGCACAAATATAATGCAAGCTTTTGGTTTATTGCCAAGGTGCGTAAATACGCGAAAGGTATTTGCAATATAAATGCTAATTTAAAACGAGTAGAAATTTAGCATATAAATTTATTGCAAAATACTTACGCTAAAGTGCAAAATATGATAAAAATGCTAGGCTATTTAATGTTTATTTTACAATCTTTTGTTTTGAACTAAGCTCTAATATCTTAAATTTATAACAATTTGTAACTTTCAAGCTCATATTTGTAGCCATCTAAGCCCCGTCCATTGAGTTTGGTGTAAATCTTTGACAAAGTAGCCTTAGGGCGTGAGCTTTTTTGGGCTTCAGTCTCAATGGTGCAAGCTTCACACACAGCCACCGCACTTTTATATTCGCAAGTATAAACATCACTTCCTAAGCGTCTTGGTTTGTTTTGCATATATTGTTTTAGCTTTTCATCGCTAATTTTTAGGATATTTACATAGCTTACAAAGCTAATGCCAACTAAAGCCCCATCCTTAAAAAGCCTAGCTTTGCTTCCTTTTGTAATTCCGTGTGCGTAGAGAGTATCGCCATCTCTTGAAAGTGATAATACCACGATAAACACCCTTTTTTTTTTGCTACTTTCATCTTTGATTGCTGCAGTGCCAAAAAGGCTGCTATCAATAATCTCTAGTGCAAAATCTTTGCCCATCTCTCTATCTTTTCTTCGCATTTTTATCCTTTTATTTTGGCAG
This sequence comes from Campylobacter sp., assembly GCA_022775765.1. Taxonomy (GTDB): domain Bacteria; phylum Campylobacterota; class Campylobacteria; order Campylobacterales; family Campylobacteraceae; genus Campylobacter_B. Next base: position 2,492 of record JALFKC010000079.1, read on the forward strand.
CTCAAAGCTTAGCAAAATTATCTAAATTTATGTTGTATTCCTTGATAAACTCATCAAATTTATCTTTCACACTTTTTGGCGAAATCACCACCATATCAGGAAACCACCGCCTAACCAACATCAAAATCATATCATCACTTGTTATCTTAAACTCAATCTCATTCCAACCATTTTCAAAAACTTTGCCAGTAATAAGTTGGGATTTAAAAAATTTCTTGGTTTTAAAGTATTTGATGATTTTAGGTGAAACCCCCACGACCGCCCTAATTCTAGGCACTTTGTATCCATCCCAAAAAGTCTCACTTTGACGGATAAAATTTTGAGTGTAATCATCCACATAAAAACTCTTAGTTTTTAATTCAATCTCATCTATAAAAGACGCTCTTAATACCTTGTAGCCGTTATTATCAAAGCTTTCACAAATAGTTGGAACTTGCCAGTTACCTTTACAGTAGATGAGTTTTAGAATTTTGACATCTATGAAATTTTGAGAATTATAGATGATATTGCAGTATCTTTTGAGTTTGATAGCCTTTTTGAGTTGAGCAAAGATCTTTAAATCCGGGGTGTTTTCGTGCGGACTTCCTTTGATAAGGAAAATTTCAGCCAAATCTTTTGTGAGTTTGGCGTCGATTTTTTTGTGCGTAGTTGGCAAAAATTTAGCAAATCCAGGGTTAATGATATGAAGCATATCTATGAGTTTTTCGCTCTCATTCCACACATTATTTGGCAAAATAAACGGCTTAAAAAGCTCTAAATTCTTACAAATATAACTTCCACGCCCCAAATTTGCTATATACTCATCACCAAAAAACTCTTGCAAATCCTTGATATAACGCCTTAGAGTTCGCTCGCTTAGCCCTGAGTTTAGAGCGTAGGATTTAATCACAACCTCTCTACCATTTGCAAATTCTTTGAGTAAATTTAAAATCTCAAAAATTTTCTTATCAGCCATTTTGCACCTTTAAATTCAAAAGGCAGTTAAACCCGCCTTTTGAATTCTACCACAGCCCGATGACTTTCCACCAAATTCCACCTATCACGCACCAGATAAATAAATTTATCAAAGTTGTGATAAAGCCTAATCGCCACCACTCATTTTGAGTATTATATCCAGCCCCAAAAATGATTGGACCAGGAGCATCACCATAGTGAGTTATTGGCATCATTAGGTTACTTGCGTATGCAAACACTAGTGCTACAAACACAGGAGCTGCCCCAGCCGCTATCGCAACCGCACCAAAAGCTGTATACATCGCAGTTATGTGAGCTGTCAAACTAGCGAAAAAATAGTGCGAATACACATAAATAAGTAGCAAAATCGCAACCACAGCTATCCAACTAAACCCACTCATATGAGTTGCCACGCTTGTTGAAAACCACTTAATAAATCCAAGCGAATTAAGCCCGCCAGCTAGCGAGATAAGGCCACCCATCCAAATAAGAGTATCCCACGCACCCTTTTCGCCAAGTATGTCGTTCCAGTCTAAAATTTTAGCCCCTACCATCACACAAACCGCTATCATACCGACATTTGTAGCGTTTATGCCAGTTAGTGACCCAGTAGCCCAAAGCACAAGTGAGAGTATGAAAACTCCTAACATTAGCTTTTCTGCTAAACTCATAGGACCGATTTTTTCAAGCTCATCTCTTGCGATTTTTTTGCCTTGTGGAAAATCCTTGATAGTTGGCGGATAAATTTTATAGAGCACAAAAGGGATAACCGCTAAAGAACAAATTGCTGGAACTATCGCACCAACCGCCCAAAGACTCCAACCTATCTCAACCCCAAATCCACTTAGGGCCAAACTTGCGATGAGTGGATTTCCAGCCATTGAGGTTAAAAACATACCATTTGTGATGGTATTTCCTTGCCACAAAGTCTGCATAAAAAACGCCCCTGCTTTTTTGCGGCTCTTTTCATCTGGCTCACTTCCTAGGGCTTTAGCTAGAGAATTTACAATTGGAAACATTATCCCGCCAGCTCTAGCCCCACTGCTAGGCATTGCAGGGCTTATGATAGCGTCACTTATTACTATAGAATATCCAAGCTTTAAGGTGCTATCACCTAAAATACTGATAATTTTATACGCAATTCGCCTACCAAGACCAGTTTTAATAAATCCTCTAGCTATCATATAAGCTGATACTATCAGCCAAATCGTGCTACTTCCAAAGCCTTTTAATGAGTCACCAACACTCATAGTTTTAGTTAGGATTGTAACAGTTACGCCGATAAACGCAACCGCTCCAATCGGTAGGGGCTGTAAAATTAGCCCCAAAATTGTAGCCAAAACTATCGCAAACAAGTGCCACGCTTCTAGGCTAACTGCTTCTGGGCGTGGGATAAACCAGACTATAACCCCAACGGCTATGATGATTAGAGCTTTTTTAAGATTACTCATATCTTATCCTTTTAAAATTTACTTTGAAATTTTTAGAAATTTAAGCTTTAAATTTTGCCTGAAATTTTGGCTCTAAATTTCTTAAAATTCGCTTCAAATTTCAGGCTTAAATTTTAGGTTATTGTTTAAAATAGCTCTTGCTATCTTCTAAAACCCTATCAACAAAAACCGCACTTAGCCCCACATACTTTTCAGGCTGCATGATCTCTTCTAAATCAGCTCTAGTGAAGTGCTTAGTAACTTCATCTCGCTCCATTAAGTCATCAATTACTGGTTTTTTATCGCTAAATGCTTTCATACACACTTCATAAACTATCTCATGAGCTGTAAGTCTGCCAAGCTTCTCGCCAAGGTGAAGCATAACTGCTTCGCTAAGCATAGCGCCTTTTAGGGCATTTAAATTTCTAGCCATATTTTTTGGATAGACGATGAGGTTTTTTAAGATATCATTAAGCTTATCAAGAGCGGCTGCTGTGTGGATAGAACTTTTTGGTATAGCATCCCACTCAACTGCTTCACAACCCCAGTCTCTTTCGTTCTCACAACCCATCGCCTCAACCATAAGTGGAGCTTGAGCTCTAACAATGCGAGTAAGGGCGATGACACCTTCGCAAACTTGCGGGTTTCTTTTGTGTGGCATAGTTGAACTTCCAACTTTACCCATATAAAATGGCTCTTCAACTTCGCAAATTTCAGTCCTTTGAAGGCTTAGGATTTCTCTAGCGATTCTACCTATCGTTCCAGCGATGATGGCTAATAAGCTAACATACTCAGCCATATGATCTCTACTTGGATGCCACGAGATAACTGGGACATTAAGCCCTAAATCTTCCATCATCAAGGCTTGCATCTCAAGACCTTTACCCTCTTGGCTAGCTAGCGTCCCCACAGCTCCACTTAACTGACCTACTAAAACTCTAGGTTTTATCTCTTCAAGTCTATCAAGGCTTCTTCTTATCTCAGCAGCCCACATCGCAGTCTTAAAGCCAAAGGTGATAGGTAGGGCGTGGATGACATGAGTTCTACCAGCCATAACTGTATTTTTATATTTTTCGCTTATATTTAGCGTCTCTTTATAAGTTGTCTCTAACAGTTTTTTAAGATACTCAAACGCCTCTTTCATCTGTAAAACCATACCATTATCCATGATATCTTGACTTGTCGCACCCCAATGCACAAATTCCCCACTATCATCGTCAAATACTTTCTTAAACTCAGTAAGCAAAGGTACGATTGTGATACTATTTTTATAATGCTCGCCAATCGCGTCTAAATCAAGCAATTCAGCCTTAGCAAATTTAGTGATCTTATCAGCTCTTCTTTGCTCGATAATTCCTAGCTTTGCTTGAGCTCTAGCTAAAGCTGCTTCTGTGTCAAGCCATTTTTGAACCTTGTTTTCGTCGCTGAAAATTTGTTTCATTTTATTCTCTGCAAACATTACACCAAAAACCCTGCTGTCAATTACATTTGAAGCCATCTTTTTCTCCTTTTTAAAAAATATGGTTGTATTGTAGCCGATAAATTTGACAGAAACTGTCCGTTAAAAATTTAATTTTAGAATTAGTTTTATAGCTTAAATATATAGTAAGATTTAAAGATGTTTTTTAAGAAATTTTAAGAAATTTAGTGAAATTTGAGATTTAAATTTGAAAAAATCTATAAATTTAAGGTCTAAATTTCTAAATTTGGATATAAATCTAAATACAAATTTAAGGCTAAATTTTATGGTGAAAACTGCAAATTTAGGTAGAGATTTAAGTATAAAAATTTATAAATTTAGAGTTAAAGTTTGGGTTAATTTAAAGATAGGCTAAATTTAGAGTTTAAATTTAGCCTGAAATTGAATTTGATAAATTTGTGATGAGATTTAGTTAAAATATTTTTTGATCTCATTTATCCAAATATCTACTCTATCTTGCCACTTCTTATCATCTGGGTAGTTTAGAACTAGACCAATAAATTTACCATTTACAAAAGCTCTTGAGTTAGTTATCTCATATCCGTCCATATTTGAAGCTCCAACTAATTTTGCTTTTTTTAGAACCGGTAGAAATGCTGAAATTCCACTGCAAAAGTCAAATGAGTGTCTAGCGATATTTCCAACGCCTACAAGGGCTACTGGGCGGTTTTCAAAGTCAGTTTTGTTTAAAAGCTCAAGTTTGTTGTCAAATTTGTTTTGGATCTGTCCATCGCCGTGAGTTGAGGCTAAAAAGATAAATCCATCATAACTCTTTAAATCATTTTCGTCTAAATCCTTGGCCTCTTTTATCTCAAAACCTAGTTTTTGAGCGATATATTCGCCAACTATTTTACTATTTCCACCTTTTGTGGCATAAACAAGTAAATTTTTTGCCATTTTTTCTCCTTAAATGATAACTTATCTCACTATTTTAGCACAAATATAGTTACAAAAAAGTTATAAAAGATAAATTTAGGCTAATAATTTTAATTAATTACTCCCAGATAGGTCTTTCATCAAGCTCTACATACTCTTTTAAAAGCTCAAATGGCTCATACTCAGCCTTATAGACAAGACTTGGGCAATCTTTGACATAATAGCCAAGATAGATATATCTTAAATTTAACTTTTTGGCGATGATAATTTCGTTTAGAAGCGAATATTTACCAAGGCTGAGATGAGAATAATCTGGGTCATAGTAGCAATAAACCGAGCTTATTCCATCATCAACCATATCCACAAGATCCACGCAAACTAGCCTGCCATCGATATAATATGCGATTTCTTTACCAAAATCGTGCGAATAACTTGCGTAAATTTCATAGTATTTTTGCAAATCAATATTAAAATACCGCCAACCATTTTTTTCGTGCATAAAATCGTGGTATTTATTGAAAAGATTGATATGCTCTAAGCTTAGCTGTGGGCGTGAGATAGCGTGAGATGTGCTTGAGTTTTTGTTGATAACTCTTCTTTTACTTTTGGTAAATCTGAAATTTTGTGCGTCAATCCTAAGGCTAACGCACTCTTTGCAATCAGCACACACCGGCTTTTCAAAAAACCCACCAAAACGCCTTTGGCCTCTTTGGACGAGCTTTGAGTTTAGCTCAAAACTGCAGTTTTTCATAAACATAAACTCAGTTCTACTTTTTTTGCCATCCAAATATGGGCAATTTGATGGAAGTGACGAGAAGCAAATTCCAGAGCTTAAAGGGTTAAATTTGCTTAACATCAAGCTCTTTTATATAGTCTAAAAACTCATCTTCCAAGCGTTTAAATCTATCTTTTTTACTCTCGTCTTGGATGAAATTTTCATCTTTTTTGATATTTTCTTTTTCATCTTTTTGAAGACGCTCTTTTATATCTTTTAAATCATCAAAAAAATCATTCACTTTTTTTAGCCCTCTCTTCTTTTACTTTTTTGATTGCTGCTGAAATCGCTGCTACAACTTCGTCGCGGTTTTCAACTGTGTCATCTTTGGTTTTTAAAAGCAGACTTTCCATATTTTTTTCTATATATGAAGTATCAAAAAATCCCCTTCTAAAGTTTCTGCCCCTACTTATTGCGATGAGAAATGGAAGGGTGGTTTTAATCCCTTCGATGGTAAATTCTTCTAATGCTCTTTCGAGCTTGCTAATCATCAAATCATAGCTATTGCCCCTGACAATGAGCTTTGCTAGAAGTGAATCATAAAATGGCGGGATTGTATAGTCTTTGTAAATATGGCTATCAACCCTAACTGATGGACCAAGGGCTGGGTAATAGCCTGTGATTTTTCCCGGTGTTGGGGCAAAGTTTTTAAAGACATTCTCAGCCGTAATCCTAGCTTCTATAGCAAATCCTTGAGTTTTGATATCGCTTTGTTCAAGGTCTAAAATCTCTCCCCCTGCAATGCGAATTTGCCTAACGATTAGGTCAATTCCAGTTATCTCTTCAGTTACGCCGTGTTCGACTTGGATTCTAGTGTTCATCTCCATAAAATAAAATCTATTATCATCATCAAGCAAAAACTCAATCGTTCCAGCGTTTGTGTATTTTACAGCCTTTGCCGCTGCCACTGCGGTTACACCCATAGTTTTGCGAAGTGCTTCACTGATAGTTGGACAAGGGGCGATTTCGATAATCTTTTGGTGGCGGCGTTGTATAGAGCAATCTCTCTCGGCTAGATGGATGATATTGCCGTAATTATCGCCTAAAATTTGAAACTCCACATGGCGTGGATTTACAACAAGCTTTTCCATAAAAACTTCGTCATTATTAAAAAACGCTTTAGCCTCCCTTTTGCACGATTCTAGTGCGTTTTCAAGGTCGCTTTCTTTCCAAACTTCTCTAATACCCCTTCCACCACCACCGCCACTTGCTTTTAAAATAACTGGATAGCCAATTTGTGCGGCGTATTTTTTGATATTTTCTATCGGTTCATGGTTTAGTTTTTCAGTGCCTGGAACTACTGGAATTCCGTTTTTTTTCATTAGATATCTAGCAATATTTTTATTGCCCATTTTGCGAATAACATCGGCCTTTGGCCCTATGAATACAAGTCCTGCATCCTCAACTTCTTTGGCAAATTCATAATTTTCGCTCAAAAACCCATATCCTGGGTGAATTGCGTCTGCACCACACGCCTTTGCAACTTCAACTATTCGCTTTGAATCAAGATACCCTCTAATTGGATCAGTGCCTATTTCATAGGCTTCATCAGCGATTTTTACATGCAAACACTCTTTGTCAGGTTTGGTATAAATCGCAACACTTTTTAAATGCAAATCCCTGCAAGCTCTCACAACTCTAACGGCTATCTCGCCCCTATTGGCTATCAAAATTTTATGGATCACAATGCAACCTTTACTAAAAATTCTCACTATGATATAATAATTTGCGTTATGCATAGCTTAATTATGTGAAATTTTATGATGAAATTTAACGCTTTTATGTGATGAAATTTTATTTTAAGATAAATTTATGTATAATTGCGACTTATTTTTATATGTGCGCTCTTAGCTCAGCTGGATAGAGCATTTGATTGCGGTTCAAAAGGTCAGAGGTTCGAATCTTCTAGGGCGCACCATCAAAACTTATTAAATTCCACTAAATTTTGATTTTTTTGAAAATTTGCAGTGAAAATAGCTAAAATTCGATAAAAAGATATTGTTTTTTTCAAAAAAGTATAGTAAAATAACCACGCAAACCCAATATAAAGGATATTGTATGAAAAAAGCTGAATTTATTCAACTAGTTGCTGAAAAAGCTGGATTATCAAAAAAAGATACACAAACTGCGATTGACGCAACTTTGGAAGCTTTGACTGAAGTTCTTGTAAAAGGTGATTCAGTTAGCTTTATAGGTTTTGGTTCTTTTGATGTTGCCGAAAGAGCAGCAAGAGAAGGCAAAGTTCCTGGAACCGATAAAACTTACAAATCTCCAGCAACAAAAGTTGTTAAATTTAAAGTTGGCAAAAGCCTAAAAGACGCTGTTGCACAAGCTGGTGCAAAAAAATCAAAAGGTAAAAAATAAGCCTTTTTGTATGAAGTCCTAAATTTATTAGGGCTTCAAAAACTAACTTTTATCTTAATTTAAAAATACTTTCTGTATAATCACAGTTCTTGTTTTAGAATAAATTGCCCAGGTGGTGAAATTGGTAGACGCACCAGACTCAAAATCTGGCGGAGGCAACTCCGTGCCGGTTCGATTCCGGCTCTGGGCACCATTTAAGCTATTTTGAGCATATTACTACTAGATAGAAACTCTACTTTAGCGGCTTAAAAAGTTCTAGAATTTTTAACCGTGTTAAGTGAGAATATAATCGCGTAAAAAATCTTCTCAAATTTCTTCCCATTTTATAAAAATTCAAAATATTTTTATACCTTTAACCTTAATAAAACCTACTCTATAAATTCAATATTTTCGCAAATAAATCAAAAATTCAAGTTTAAATATTAAACAAAAATATTAACTATTTTTATAAAAAATCTATAAAAATAGCAATAAATTTGAAATAAACATTCAGTTTTATAATTAAATGTGAATTTTAAAATAAATTGTAAATTTTTAAAAATTTTATCCTTAATTTACGCTGTCATATTTGATAAAATCTCAAAAATTCATCAAAAAAATCTAAATTGCTGCAAATTTATACATCTGTAATGAGCAAAAATTTAAGAGTGTTCTCTACTAAAAATACTATTTTTAGGCAAAGTTCTCCGAACAATTTTATAAAGCATTACTATTTTACACAAAATCAAAAATATTTTTTATCACAAAGCAAAATTTTACCAATTTTTCAATTTTTCTTATATATAATTTAAAATTTAAATTAATATAAAGGAGGCAAATTGTCTAAAGAAAATACGAAAAAACCGCTATTTCTAAGAATTATTACAAATTTAGGATTTTGGGTAGTTTTTGGAATTATTGCTGGTATTACGCTTGGGTTTATTAGCCCACCACTTGCAGAGTCTGAGATTGTCAGGGCTGGTGCAAACTACTTCATCAAGGGACTTAAATTATTGGTTGGGCCTATTATATTTTTGACGATAGTCACCGGTATTGCTGGTCTTAGTAGCCTTAAAGAGGTTGGTAGCATTGGTGCAAAGGGCTTTGTATATTTTGAAATAGTTTCGACTTTTGCCCTTGCTATCGGTATAGCTGTTGCTTTGGGGCTAAAACCAGGACATGGTATGAATCTTAGCGTTGAAGGGCTCGATGCTTCAAGTGTGCAGATGTATGTAGATGCCGCCGAAGATAGAATTAAGCTCGACCCAGGGGCGAGTGCAGCTGAAAATATTATCCACGAAATGGGGCAGATCCTAAAGGGGGCAGTGCCTGATGATCCGATTACGCCTTTTATTCAAGGAAATACTCTTCAAGTTCTTTTTATGGCTCTTATCACAGCGTTTATGCTTTCGCTTTTACCAGCTCAGAAAAAAGAGCTTGTTATGCGTCCACTTACTGTAGTTCAGCATTTTGTGCTTAAAATTTTGACTATATTTATGTGGTTTAGCCCTATTGCCGCGTTTTCTGCGATGGCGTATCTCATAGGACACTTTGGTATTGGCACACTTATTGGTATGGCAAGCTTGTTAATATGTATGCTAATTGGTTGTTGTTTGTTTATATTTGGAATTTTAGGCATAATTTGCTACTTTGCGAAGGTAAATATCTTTAAATTTATGCGTTTTATATCCAAAGAGGTTTTGGTGGTCTTTGCTACAAGTTCAAGCGAAACAGCTCTTGCCCCACTTATGCAAAAATTAGAGCGTGCTGGAATTTCAAGGGGTTGTGTGGGGCTAATTATCCCAACAGGGTATTCGTTTAATCTTGATTGCACTAATATTTATCTTTCGATGAGTGTTATTTTCCTAGCTCAAGCCTTTAATATTGACCTAAATTTTGGCCACCTACTTATGATACTGCTTATTCTTATGCTTACTAGCAAAGGTGCGGTGGGCGTGACTGGTTCAGGGTTTATTGTCCTAGCTGGAACACTTGGGGCGATGCACGATGTCATCCCTGTAGCGACTGTGGCTGTGCTTTTGGGTGTGGATAAATTTATGAGTGAGATGAGAGCGGTTGGAAATCTATGCGGAAACGCCGTTGGGTGCTTGATAGTTTCGATTTGGGATAAAAAAATTGATATGAAACAGTTTCAATACGCGATGGATCACCCAAAAGAATTTGACTTTAAAGCTTAAATTTAGAGGCCTTTTTGGCTTCTAAATTTCTTCTAATTATTTTTTAAAATTTGCTATACTTACCAAAAACAAAGGTATAAATTTTGGAAACCAGTGAGCCTGGAAATGAAATTTACAGAGTAAAGCGAAGCAAAATTTTTGGGCATATAAGAGATTATTTATTATATATCATAGCTATAGGTGCAGTATTAGTGATAATATCTTTAACCGCACTTATGTTTTTACTAAACAAAAAGTTTTTTAGAAAAGTTATTTTTTATGAAAATGGCTTTTTAATATCAATTTTATATTCAAAAAAATTTCTATATAATGATTTATGCTGTATATACAGAGCGAACAACTGGACTATTTTTTAAAAACATAGGTAGCATTAGCATATCATTTGAATTTAAAAAAAATTTTGATAGATTTTTGTATGAAATAGACACATCTTTAATAAAAAAAGAAGAAGCCAAAAAAATAATAGAAATTTTCCAAGAAAAAGGAGTTAAATATGTTGAGTTTAAAAACAGCAAATTATGATATCAATATTTATAAATCTAAATTATATTTGCAGCTTAGGCAAATTTTTTCGGATAAATAAAATACTCTATTTCACCTTCAGTGCTAAAAATTTCATCAAATTTATCACACTTAAATTTCATAGCAATCACCCCGCTTGTTGGGATATTGCCTATGACGCTGTCACTTAAATATTCGCAAAGTTCAGTCAAACCATCATTGTGCCCTACGATAGCAACACTTGTAAATTTCGGTGGTATGTGCTTGATAAATTCTTTTAGCAGTGCAGTTTCAAAAGTATATAGTTTATCAGTATATATTATTTTTTGTTTAAATTTTAGCTCGTTAGTGATAACTTTGGTAGTTTGCATGGTTCTAACCGATCTACTTGAGTATATGATTTCAGGCGAAAATGAGAGTTTTTTTAGCTCTTTTGCTATCAAAGTTATGGCGTTTTGTCCATCTTTGCTAAGTGGCCTTTGCTTGTCCTTAATCCCGGCTTTTTTTACAGCTTTTGCGTGCCTAATAAAGTAAAATCTTTTCACATTTTTCCTTTAATAATCTCAATTTCATCTGTTTCAAATCCAGCTTTAAATCTAGCTCTTTCATTAATCAATCTTTTCCTAAAAAATGAATTTGGATAGTAGCTCAAAATTATATCAAAATACTTAGCTTTATAATCTTTAACGCCCTCTTTTTGACAACACCATTTAAACCACTTATCACCTTTTTTGACATGTAAAATCTCTTCTTGCATTATAATCTCAAGCAAATCGGCTAACCCATCCTTTTGACCCATCGCGTGCAGATTTGCGTCTAGGCCATTTGCTTCCATAAACCTTGGTATCACAGCCATTCTATCCATTAAATTATTGCAAGTTTTGTTAATAGCCATAAACAGCCCATTGTGAGTGACAAAATCGCCATATTTGTGCCCTATTTCGTTTAATTTTGAGTTTATAAGTTTAAAATGTCTTATCTCATCACTTGCTACCTCTAGCCAGTCGGCGTAAAACTCGCTTTTTTTGTCATCAAGCTCATCTTTAAATCTAGCACACGCGTCAAGTGCGATATCAATCGCACTATATTCTATGTGAGCCAAAGAGTGCAAAAACCACGCTTTTTTATCCTTTGAGCGGTATTTTTTGATATCTTTGATATCTACAAATTTACAAATCTTAGCATAGCTTGGCTCTTTAAGTTCGCCGCTAAGTGGCTCATCATCATAGCTTAACTTCCCATCTTTAAACTCATCAAAAAGCTTATCAAATTTGGCAAATTTAAGCTCTAAATTTCCACAAACTAGCACATCTTTTACTCTAGAATAAAAACTCATCTTGCTAGCCTTTTGTGTTTGATTAAAGCATACAAAAAGCCTATTATTAGCCCCACAATATGGGCATACCACGCAACACCTGGTAAAAAGCTAAGGATTACTATAGAGATTATCATCGCTTTGCCCTCTTTTGGACACAGACTTGCAAAAAATCCAAAAAGTACGCATATCGCCCCGCTCGCCCCAACCATATTGATAAAATATCCGCCATTTGCTTGATAAAAGATATAAAATAGGCAAATTAGTGAGGTTAAAACTCCACCCACAAGATACAAAAGTCCAAACTCAAGCCTACCTAAAAAGTTTTCTATAATCGTCCCAAATTGATAAAACACAGCCATATTCATAAGAATATGCAAAAAATTCGCATGAACAAACATAGAGCTAAAAACTTGCCAATACGCCCCGCCAAAAAAGAGATAATTCAAACCCAAAAATGCATCCACGCTACTTTTGCCTATCAAATACGACACGGCAAACACGGCAAAATTTAGCACAATAATAGTAAGCGTTACTGGATTGTTTTTATAAAAACTCACTCTTCAACAACTCCAAATCCTACAAATTTATTAGAAGCTAGACACGAAATATTGCCTCCCCTGCACCTTACAATGTAGCTATTTTGGATACCGTTTTTATTAGAATAAACCTTTGGAGCGTTTAAATTCATATAATCAACTCTATTTTTGCCCCCTGCAAAGTGAAAAAACTCAATTCTGCCATTTGAGTAAATTTTGCTAACAAGTCCAACATGGGTGACATTATTTTTTTTGCTATTTAGGGTGCGACGAGTGGTATTTTTGAAAAATACCAAATCCCCTACTTTAGGTTTTGAATAAGAAATTTTACCATTTTTACTATATAGATTATACATAGCTTGAGATTTTCTACCACTTCTATCAAAACTACTATTTAGCTCGCCATCATCAAAAAATAGTCCATTGTGATCGCGGTTTAAAACAGTTATAATCCCAGAACAATCCCCACCAGTGCGAGTGCCAGCGTATTTATCAATGGCATATTTTAATTCGCCTTGAAGCTCAACCGAAAGCGTACCATCATCGTAATATGGCTCATTTTTAGGCTCTGGGCTTTTAGAGGTGCAACCAACTAACATCAACAATGCAAAAACAAATATAAAATATCTCATAAAATTTCCTAAATAAAAACAAATTTCAGTTTTGGATTTTAGCATAAAAATTTTTATAAAAGCTTGAAAGTAAGCAGGCTTTTATAAGGATTATTTGTGTATAATTTAGATTTTAATTCAACCAAAACAAAAAGGAATGGCTAAAGATGGATTATTTGCAAATAAAAGGCAGTGCAAGTTTAAGTGGCGAAGTTAAGATAAGTGGGGCCAAAAATGCCGCTCTTCCATTAATCGCACTTAGTATTTTAAGCAAAAATGAAGTTGAAATTCAAAATTTACCACGCGTAGAAGATGTCAAAACTCTTGTAAAGCTATTGCAAAATTTAGGTGCTAAAGCTGAGTTTAAAAGCCAACACTCTATTTTAATCGATCCAAAATCCATCAACTCTACCAAAGCCAACTACGATATCGTAAGAAAAATGCGTGCTTCTATACTTGTTTTGGGGCCACTTTTAGCTAGATTTAGAAGTTGTGAGGTTTCGCTGCCTGGGGGCTGTGCGATTGGGACTAGACCGATTGATCTGCATTTAAACGCTCTAACAAAAATGGGTGCTGATATTCAAATTCATAGCGGTTATGTCGTAGCAACTGCCAAAAATGCCCTAAAAGGCACAAATATAGTCTTTGACAAAATCACAGTCACTGGTACTGAAAATATCATTATGGCCGCAGCTCTCGCTAGAGGTGAAACCAAAATCATAAATGCCGCAAAAGAGCCTGAAGTAGTCACTATTTGTGAGGTTTTAAACGCTAGTGGTATTAAAATCGAAGGAATTGGCACTGATGAATTGATAGTACATGGAAGTGGTGGCGAATTGATTGATATCAAAACCCCTATAAAAGTCATCCCAGATAGAATTGAAGCTGGGACTTACCTTTGTGCTGGAGCTATTACAAACTCTAAAATCACTATCACCAATGCTGAGCCAAACCACCTTGAAGCTGTGCTTCTAAAGCTTTCTCAGATGGGTTTTGGATTTGAAATATCTGGCCTAAATATAACCATACTTCCTGCAAACCAAATCAAGCCAACTTCAATAATCACCAAAGCGTATCCTGGATTTCCAACCGATATGCAAGCACAATTTATGGCGATTTGTGCGGTAGCTGATGGAGTTAGCACCATTGAAGAGAGACTTTTTGAAAACCGCTTTATGCATGTTAGTGAGCTTTTAAGAATGGGTGCGGATATTAAGCTAAATGGACACATAGCAACCATAAAAGGCGTAAAAACTCTAACTTCAGCCGATGTGATGGCAACAGATCTTAGGGCTAGTTCAGCTCTTGTTTTAGCAGCACTCAAAGCTGATGGAGTTAGCAATATTCATAGAATTTATCACCTTGATAGAGGATATGAGAGTTTAGAGACCAAACTAAGCACACTTGGTGCAGACATAAAAAGATTAGGAGAGTAGATTTGGATATATTTGAAACAATAAATTTAATAAACTCAACCATCACCCCGACTAATAAAACTGAGATTATAACTATAGACAAGGCTCTTAATAAAGTCCTAAGCAAGGATATTATCTCGTCTAAATCCCTACCTTGCTTTGATAATTCAGCAATGGATGGATATGCGTTTAATTACAAAGACAGAGATAAACCACTCAAAATCATAGAGACGATTTTTGCAGGGGATAAACTTACAAGAGAGCTAAATAGCGGTGAGACTTACAAAATAATGACTGGGGCGATGATTCCTAAAAACGCCGATACCATTATAGAAGTTGAAAAGGCTAAATTTGATGGTTTTGGAAATTTAATAATCCCAAATAATATCAAACAGCACAACGCATATCGTTACAAAGGTGAAGAGATTAGTTCTGGCAGGGTGCTTTTGAAAAAAGGTGAAAAGCTAACCCCACCCAAACTTATGCTACTAGCTGCCACTGGAATCAATGAAATTAAGGTTTATCAAATGCCCAAAATCGCTCTATTTTCTACTGGTAACGAGATAATTGAGCCGTGGCAAAAAGCTGATGAGTTTGAAATTTACAACGCAAACGCCACTGGTGTAGCTCAAATTTTATTGCAAAATGGCTACCAAAGCACCTACAAAGGCATTATCAAAGATGACCTTGATGAAGTTATCTCTAAGCTAAAAAGTGCAGATGAGTTCGATCTAATTATCACAAGCGGTGGGGCAAGCGTGGGGGATAAAGATTATCTCAAAGAAGCACTAATTTTACTAGGCTACAAGCCCCTTTTTGAAAATATAGAGGTTCGCCCGGGCAAACCCACAAAGCTATATCAAAAAGATGGCAAATTTGTAATGATACTTCCTGGAAACCCTATGGCTGCGTATTTGATAAGTTATACTATAATTTTGGCATTTTTAAATAGGCGTCTTGGGTGTAACTCTTTGCATCTAATGCCTATGATTGCCGAGTTTGCAATGGATATCAAACTCAAGCCAAAGCGTGCAAATATGATTCTTGGCAATTATGAATTTGGCAAATTTACCCCTATTAATGGTGGGAAATTTGGCTCAGCAATGATAATGCCTATCGTAAAAGCAAATGCACTTTATATCTCAAAGCTAGGAACTAGTGAGGTTAAAGCTGGTGAAATTGTACCGATTTTTGGTTTGATTTGACAAATGGTAAAAATTATGATAAACTTTCACTTTTTAAAATTCAGTAAGCAAACTTTTAAAGATTTGCAAATCTCAAGCGGGAATAGCTCAGTGGTAGAGCGCGACCTTGCCATGGTCGATGTCGCGAGTTCGACTCTCGTTTCCCGCTCCACTTCACAAAGATTATTCATATGAAAATTTTAGTCGGTATCACAGGGGCTAGTTTAACTCATATCGGTTTTAAGCTTTTGGAAGCACTTGACAAATTTAGCAATGCTGAAATTTACTGCATAGTTACAAATAACGCAAAAACTACTCTACAAAAAGAAAAAACTTATAAATTTGATGAATTTAGTTCAAAATTACAGGTCAGCAAATTTATAACTTTTTTTGACGATAATGATATAAGCTTACCACCAGCCTCAGGCTCTTTTGGAATAGACAAAACCATCATCGCACCGTGTTCAGTAAATACTCTAGCCAAAGTTAGCCTAGGATTAAGCGATACCTTGCTAACTAGGGCGTGCTCTGTAGCTCTAAAAGAGCGAAAAAAACTAATCCTTGGCGTAAGAGAGATGCCATTTTCTACAATATCTTTAAGGCAAATGAGCGAATTATCAACCTTAGGCGTTATAATCGCACCGCCAGTTTTAGCCAGTTATGGTGGATATAAAAGCTTAGAAGAGGCTGAGAATTTTATAGTTGGCAAATGGCTTGATCTACTTAAAGTAGAGCATAATTTATATAAAAGATGGGAATGAAATGAATAAAATTTGTCTATATCCAGGGACTTTTGACCCTATTACAAACGGACACCTAGATGTTATAAAAAGAGCTAGTAGTATTTTTGATGAAGTTATAGTTTCAATTGCCAAAAACATTGAAAAACAGCCGTTTTTTAGCCTTAATGAACGCTTCCAAATGGTTCAAAATAGCATTGAAAATCTAAATGCAAATATCAAAGTCATAACTTTTACCGGACTTTTGGTTGATCTTGCTAGAGCTCAAAACGCCCCATATATCATCAGGGGGCTTAGAGCGGTGAGTGATTTTGAATACGAGCTTCAGATGAACTACGCCAACACCTCCCTTGATAGCAATGTCGAAACAGTCTATCTTATGCCAAGCTTAAAATATGCATTTGTAAGTAGCTCTATAGTAAAATCTATCCTAATTCACGGCGGCAATATCTCTCATATCGTGCCAAAAGCGGTAATTGATTTTATCAAAGGAAAAAATGGTGTATATAGTATTTGAGGGCGTGGATATGCTTGGCAAATCCACTCAGATTGAGCTTTTAAAGAGTGAATTTAAAGAGGCAGTTTTTACCAAAGAGCCGGGTGGAACTAAGCTTGGCGAGTGTTTAAGAGATATTGTGCTAAATCAAAAAATTTCAGCCAAAGCTAGACTTATGCTTTTTTTAGCTGATAGGGCTGAACACTACGAAAAAGTTTTAAGCAAAAATAAATTTGTCATCAGCGATAGAAGTTTTATCTCAGGGATTGCCTACGATATGGATAAATTTGATACAAATTTTCTAATAAATTTAAACAAATTTGTCCTAAACTCAATAAAACCTGATAAAATACTATTCTTTAAAGGCGATAAAAGTTTAATATCTAAGAGATTAAAAACAAAAAAGCTTGATGAGATAGAAAAAAAAGGTGTTGAGTATTTTTTAAAGGTGCAAGAGAATATAGAATTTCTAATAAGCTCTCTTAACTCTCAAACTCTCACAATTGACGCAAGCTTGAGTATAAAAGAGATAAATTTACAGATAAAGGGATTTTTAAATGATACAAGCAATTAAAGGAATGAAAGATCTACTTGATGATGACGCAAGACTTTATGAAAAAATCGTAAATGTCTGCTCTCAAATCGCTACAAGTTTTGGCTACAAATATATCAATCTACCCCACCTTGAGATGACAAATTTATTTAGGAGAAGCGTAGGGGAAAGCTCAGATATTGTGGGTAAAGAGATGTATGAATTCACCGACAAAGGCGGTAACGAAGTCTGCCTAAGACCTGAGGGCACTGCTGGGGCAGTTAGAGCCTTTATAGAGTCAAAAATGGACAGAGCTAAAGTCACCAAAAGGTGGTTCTATCACGGCTCAATGTTTAGATATGAAAAGCCTCAAAAAGGCCGATTAAGAGAGTTTCATCAGTTTGGAATTGAGTGTTTTAATATCGATAGCGTTTATGAAGATGCAAGCGTTATAATGATACTTGATAAGATTTTTAAGACCTTAGATATCAAAACCACTCTCAAAATCAACTCGCTTGGCGACAAAGAGTCTATGAAAAATTATAGAAATTTACTTGTAAATTTCTTAGATACCAAAGATGGCCTATGCGAAGATTGTCTAAGACGCAAAAAGCTTAATCCCATCCGAGTGCTTGACTGCAAAAAATCGCACTGCCAAGAGCTCATCAAAGACGCCCCACTTCTCATTGACAATCTAAATAAAGAGTGTGAAGATGAGTTTAACACTCTAAAAAATATACTTGACGATAATGGCATAAGCTACGAAGTTGATCCAAAACTAGTGCGTGGGCTAGATTATTACTGCAAAACTGCATTTGAGTTTGTTAGCGATGAAATCGGTGCTCAAAGTGCGGTAGCAGGTGGCGGAAGATACGATAGATTAGTTGAATATTTAGGTGGCAAATCAAGCTTTGGGGTTGGTTTTGCGATGGGAATTGAAAGAATTATGGAAATCCTAAACACCAAAGAGCAATCAAATAGTAGAAATGGCGTTTATCTCTGTGTTTTGGATGAAAAATATCTGCCACTTGCTTTTAAAATAGCAAATTTACTTAGAGATAACTATCAAGTTGAGCTAGAATACACCACCAAATCACTTCAAAAAGGGCTAAAATCAGCCGATAATAAAAACGCACTGATTTTTGCGTGCATTGGCGAAAACGAGGCTAATAACAAAGAAATTTGGACAAAAAATTTACAAACCAAACAGGAAAAAATAGTTAAATTTGACGATTTAAGGGGGCTAGAATGAGCGATTATGGTCTAAATATCTGGGGAAACTCAAATTTTATCATAGATAGTAGTGGGCGAGTTTGCCTAAATACTGATTACAAACCAGCCATCATTGATATGGTAAAAGAGGTTCAATCAAAAAGTGCAATTAGAGGTCCTGTGCTTCTTAGATTTCCACACCTTCTAAAAAAACAGCTTGTTGAAATTTATGTAAATTTTGAAAGAGCGATGAAAGAGTATGAATATAGTGCTAATTTTAACGCAGTTTTCCCGCTTAAGGTTAATCAATATCCAGGCCTTGTAGAAAATTTAGTCAAACTTGGCACCCCTTATAATTATGGCCTTGAAGCTGGGTCAAAGCCTGAACTACTTCTAGCAATGGCTTATAATAACTTTGGCTCGCCAATTACCGTAAATGGCTTCAAAGACCATGAACTAATCAATATAGGCTTCATTGCAGCTGAGATGGGGCACGATATTACCATAGTAATTGAGGGCTTAAATGAGCTTGAGAGTATAATCAAAACCGCAAAAGAGCGATTTGGTATCAAGCCAAAAATTGGCCTTAGAATTAGACTTCACAGCACAGGTAGCGGGGTTTGGGCAAAAAGTGGTGGAATTTACTCTAAATTTGGACTAAACTCTACAGAGTTAATTGAAGCGATAAATTTACTAAAAGAGGCTGATTTGATAGAAAGCTTCACTATGATTCACTTTCATATCGGCTCTCAAATTACAGAAATTCATCCACTAAAAAAGGCTCTCATTGAAGCTGGCAATATCTATGCTGAACTCATCAAAATGGGTGCGTCAAAGTTAAGAAATATCAACCTTGGTGGCGGCTTAGCCATAGAATACTCTCAAACCAAAGAGCACGCCAGCAGAAACTACACCCTAAGAGAATACGCAAATGATGTCGTGTATCTATTAAAATCCATCTCAAACTCAAAAAATGTGCCAACACCAAGTATTTTTATTGAAGCTGGGCGTTATGTAGCGGCAAGCCATGCGGTTTTGGTTGCTAGAGTTTTTGAGCTTTTCACACAAGAATACACCGAGAAAAAACTCATCAACAAAGATGAAAACCCACCAGTAATCGAAGAGCTTTATGACCTTTATAACTCTATTAAAACCTCAAATGCACTTGAGTATCTTCACGATGCAATCGCACATATGGAGAGTGTTTTGACTCTATTTGATTTAGGATATGTGGATCTTACAGACCGCTCAAATGGCGAAATTTTAGTTCATCTTATCATCAAAAAAGCCGTTTCAATGCTTGGCAACAAGCAAAATTTAGGGGATCTGTTTAAAATTCAAGGCGAAGTGCAAGAGAGATATTTAGTAAATTTCTCACTCTTTCAGTCAATCCCTGATTTTTGGGGATTAAAACAGCACTTTCCTATAATGCCACTTGAACGCCTTGATGAACGCCCTACAAGAGCCGCTTCAATCTGGGATATCACCTGCGATAGTGATGGAGAGATTGAGTTTGATAGCGAAAAAAACCCTCTATTCTTACACGACATAGACCCTGAAAAAGAGGACTATTTTTTGGGATTTTTCTTAGTTGGAGCTTATCAAGAAGTGCTTGGAATGAGTCACAATCTCTTTACTCACCCAACTGAAGCGACAATACTGCTTAAAGATGATGGTGGATTTGAAGTTAGTAATATCATAGAGTCTCAATCTGTGATTGATATTTTAGAAGATATGGATTATGATGTGTATGAGCTTAGAAATACTCTCAATGAAAGGATTGAAAAATCCACTCTGATAGATGAAAAGCACAAAAAACATATCCTTGGCGAACTATATCTATTCTTAAATGATAATAGTTATCTCAAATCAATAGGCTAGAAATGTTTTGGAAAATTATCAAAGAGGACTTAAACGAACCCAAAAATCAAGACCCAGCATACAATAACTTTTTGGATGTAGTTTTTAGCTATCCTGGAGTTTGGGCACTTGTAAACTACCGATTTGCACACTTTTTTTATAATAAAAACCTTAAATTTATAGCTAGAATGATAAGCGGTATCACTAGGGTGATTACAGGTGTTGATATCCACCCTGGTGCAAAGATAGGAAGACGAGTGTTTTTTGACCACGCGTGCGGTATAGTAATTGGTCAAACTACCATAATTGGCGATAATGTGCTAATATATCAAGGAGTGACTTTAGGTGGCGTTAGTCTAAACAAAGGTAAACGCCATCCAACCTTAGAAAATGGAGTCGTAGTGGGAGCTGGAGCAAAAATTTTAGGCAATATAACTATCGGTGAAAACTCAAAAATAGGTGCAAATTCAGTAGTAATCAAAGATGTCCCACCAAACTCAACCGCGGTTGGAGTTCCAGCTAAAACAGTTGATAAAAGAGATAATAAACCCCTTTCTCACAACAAACTTCCAGATATTGACGCAGAAGTTTTTGCGTATCTGTGTGCTAAAATCAGTGCTATAGAAGAGATTTTGGATCCCAAACAAAAAGAGAGACTTGATAGTCATCATTTTGAAGAAAAATATAAATTTTGTTTAAAATCAATCAAATTTAAAGGAGAAAAAAATGCTAACAAACAGAGTTAAAGTTCTAAGTGAATCTATCACTATTGCAATTAGTTCGCTTGCCAAAGAGATGAAGGCAAAAGGCGAAGATGTTCTTAGTTTTAGTGCAGGAGAGCCAAATTTTGACACCCCACAAACCATCAAAGATGCTGTAATAGCTGCCCTTGATAAAGGTGTGAGCAAATACACAGCCGTTGCTGGTACCAATGAAGTGCTT
>JALFKC010000084.1 GCA_022775765.1 Campylobacter sp.
CCTTTTAAAAGTAAAGATTTTAACTTTTTTTATCCATATTCTTATATTTAAAATGGGAATTTTAATATTAAACTTAAACACTAAAAATGCCAAATTCCCATTTTATATACAAATCTGTCCCATTTTAAACGCGGGATTACAGTTTTTGTCATCTTTTTTGTAATACTTTCTCATCAGCTCATTTACTCTAAATTTAAGCTCAGCAAGCTCAAATGGTTTTTTGAGATACTCATTGCAACCAAGCTTGTAGCCTATCTCCATATCATCAATGCTAATTAGAGAAGTTATTATCATTATTGGGGTTTGTAAATTTAAACTTTTAGCATACTGCATAACTTCAAAGCCTGAAATTTCAGGGACTTTGATATCAAGCAAAAGCAGGTGATAAAAGTTGTCTTTGATCTTATCACAAGCCCTAATCCCATCATCTGCCTCATCAACTTCATATCCCAAACTTTCAAGATACTCTTTTATGCTAACTCTATAATTATAGTCATCTTCTAAAAGTAAAATTTTCAAACAAACCCCTTTAAAACTATAAAGCCCCTGTGCAAATTTGCCCCGCATAAACTATATAGTATCTAAGCGCAAAGACCCCCACCAAAACCACCAAAGAGTTTAGCAAAATAAACTTAGGCTTGTAGGCGTGATCTTTTAATGCACTAAAAGCGATAACTATAGGCGATATTAGTCCAACTCCAACTACACCCACCCAAAATAGCACGCCATAAGTTTGGTGAGTTAGAGCTTGAGTTGCCACCACACTAGCACTACCTGGTGTAAAATACATCCCTACAAAAAGTGCAAATAGTAGCAAAATCTCAAACATTATAACTTTTAAATCTAAGCTCAAAAGATATTTTATACTATTTTGATTGATACTGTTTTTAAATCCTACCATACCGCCCAAAACATTGATAGCAATTCCAGCTGAAAGTCCTGAAAACAAAAATAAAACCGGAAGCACTGGGGTGTTCCAAAGAGGAATTTTTGATATCGCTCCAAGCAAAAATCCTGTATAAATTCCCACACAAACCCCAAGCACAAAAAGTAGTTTTTCTACAAATTTAAACCAATTTGAGTTTTTAAAACTATCAAAGATTTCTACAAATTTGATAAATTTAGCGATATCTTTAGCAAAAACTACCACCGCAAAAAAATATGCAAGTGGTGTAAAAAGTAGCAAGCAAATAACTCCTATACTCATCACAGAACTAAGATTGTATTTTATCAAAAGCCAGTAAAAGCTTAGGGGTTTTCCAAGGTCTATTATCAATAGAAGCAGCCCTAAGGTTATGGCAATAGGTGCGATCAAAGCCCCAGCCTTAACAGTAGCGTCATCATAACCGTTTTTGTTCTTAACCAAAATACTAGCTATCACGCACCCTGCGCTAAGACCTGCTAAAAACAGATACACAGCTATTGGCCACGGCCAATAAATTGCGTCATATTGAGTAGTTACTCCCCACATATTATTCATAATATCCCCCTTTTTTATTTGCTATAAATCCAAGTCTAGGTTTGGTTTTAAGATGAGCTTTTGGATAGACAATGCTATTTGTAGCCAAAACTTTGCTAACTTCACTACTAGGGTCATTTGCGTCACCAAATATAAGTGCGTCTGTTGGACATACGCTCACACACGCTGGATCAAGCCCCTTTTTTAATCTAGTGCTGTAGCAAAATGTGCATTTGCCAATCTCATTTGTGGTTGGTTCAACAAATCTTGCATTATATGGACAGGCTAAAATGCAGTATTTGCAACTTACACAGATGCTAGGATCAACTAGCGTTATTCCATCATCAGTTTTAAAGCTAGCTTTGGTCGGACAAACTTCCACGCATGGGCTATCTTCACACATAACACAACTTTGTCTTACAAAATCAGTCTTAAGTCTAGGAAAAACGCCTTTTAACTCGCTAATGACTTGAAGTCTATAAACCCCTTCGCTCACACTATTTTCATTTCTACAGGCAACCGAACAAGCTTGGCAACCTATACATAAATTTTCATCGTGTATCATTACATATTTTTTCATCACGCTCTCCTTATATTAACCCCAACATTTGTAACCATTGTCGCACAAACATGCCCATCAGCTGGATTTAAAAGTACGCTTTGGTTGGTGCCAACAGAGTTTGCTCTAGGCATACCTGGCGTAATATGGCCAAATCCGTGATATAAAAACAAAGTATCCTCTCTAATCCCCTGGGTTACAAACGCAGTGCCATTTTGCTTGCCATATTTATTCTCAAGGATGATTTTATCACCTGTTTTTATTCCATTTTTGCTAGCAGTTTTTGGGTGAATCCAAACCGGAGCGTCACTCATCAAATCATTTAATATAGGAAGCCACTGAGTGTGACCGTTAGTGTGAATTGGGGTTTTACCAGTTAATAACACTAACTCATATCCTTCATAAACATCCATATCAATAGTATTTAAACAGCCATGACCTGGTAGTTTTTCTTCTACCATAGCTGAATATAGTTCAATCTTGCCACTTGGGGTTTTAAGCTTACAAAAACTACTAAAGTGCCCATTTTCATCTACAAATTGTGCTGCATTTGGAAACTCTTTGATGAAATTTGCAACGCTAGTTTTTTCTCTTAGATAAAGTGGTGGGGTTTTATAATTAACTTGACCATCTTTTATTAAATTTGCAATAAACTTATCATCACCTTTTGCTTGAATCATCCTAAACTCATTGATATCTTTATAAGAGTAATTGGCGTCAATTCCCATCAAAGAAGCGAGTTTTCTAAAAATTTCATATCCGCTAAGGGTTGAATTAATTGGTTCAACCGCCTTATTTCGCATATTATAAGCTGGGCTTAAGCCTGATTTGTCTTGAATGCTCTCATCTCTTTCTAGATAAGTCGCCTCAGGAAACACTACATCAGCTAGATTTGAAAAGTCATTGAGATACACATCCATACTTACAATAAAATCTAGCTTCTTTATCGCTTCAACTGAAGCGTTGGTTCCAGCTACATTTATAAGGTGATTAAATCTAGTATTGACCCAGCCTTTGATAGGGTATGGTTTTTGCGAAAGTATGGCTGGGGCAATATCCATCAATACGCCGTGTTTGCGTGGGATAAAGCAGTGAATGCCATCTTCACCAGCCCCATCAAGTCTTGGAATACTTGGAACTTTAAAGGCTGAGTTTGGATTAGCTAGGGTTGGAAATCTATCTTCGCCAATTAATGAGTTTATCATTTTAGCGTTTTTGGATAGATACATTCCGCCTTTTTTCTCAAAATTTCCCATCAAAGCGTTTGCTATCAAAATTGCCCTTGTTCTTTGGTATTCAGCTCTTGTGGTTGTGGTTTTGTGGCCGTAGTCAATTATCACTTTTGGGGCTGCATCCCAAATCTCATTAGCAACTCTTTCTACCACTTCAGCCTTAATTCCTGTGATAGGCTCTTGCCACTGTGGGGTAGAGTTTTGCACGCTTTTTCTAAGCTCATCAATGCCAACAGTGAAATTCTCAACAAACTCTTTGTCATATTTATCATCTCTTAGCCAAATATGAATAAGCGCCATTACAAACGCTAGGTCAGTTCCTGGTCTAATAGGAAGCCACTCATCAGCTTTAGCAGCAACTACGCTAAATCTAGGTTCAAGCACAAGAAGCTTAGTACTATCTTTTGTGGCAAATTTAGCAAGCTTTTTAGCGTCTGAAACGACAATCCCTTCAAATAGATTGTGACCGAAATTGACTATATATTTTGCATTGGCAAAGTCTCTTTTTAATCCACCACCAAAGGTGTGAGAAAGAGCGATTTGATATGTAATAGGACAGCAAGACCAGTGAGAGAATATATTTGGACTTCCATAAGCACAGGCAAAATTTGTCATTTGCTGACAGTTTTCACCAGCTTTTGAAGTAAAAACTACACTTTGTGGACCAAATTTCTCTTTTATTTCGCCTAGCTTTTTAGCACAAAGCTCTAAAGCTTCATCCCAGCTTGCCTCTCTCCATCTGTTTTCGCCACGCTCTCCAACTCTAATAAGTGGCGTTACAAGTCTATTTTTATCATACAGTTGATTAAGTCCTGCACCACCTCTAGCACAAACTGAGCTTTTATTAGAGCTTTTTGGATTGCCCCCTATAAAGCTAACCTTGCCATCTTCAACTCTAGCTTCTATACCACATCTTGATGAGCACATTTCACAAACGCTAGGGACTTTTTTTGATACGCCACTACTAATTTGTGAAGCACCAAGAGTGCTTTGCAAACTCGCAAGAGTGCCGATGGCTGCGGTTGTTTTTAAGAAATTCCTTCTATCCATAATCTCTCCTTTCTTTAAATATTTAAATTAATATACCAAATCAATGTAAAATTAATGTAAAATATTTGAAATTGTATCGATATCAGATAAAATAGATATTAAGAAAAATAGGCAATTTAATATACAAAATAGTCATTAACTTTAAAATATAAAAAATAAATTTATAAAATACTTATATAAATTTTGCCATAAAATCGTAGTAATCTTAATATAAAATATAAATTAAGGATTTACTAAATGCTTTTGATATTTTAGTAATTAAAGCATATAAAAATTTACTGTACTTTCAAGACCAAAAAGCAAAAAAATAGTCAGAATTTATATAAATTTATGAGATTTATTTGATACAAGCGTAATTTATTAAATTAGATTTTTATCTTGTCAATTTCACTTTTTAAATCAAATTTTTTCGTTTTGTGAAGTGGCAAATTTGGATCATAAATTTGCAAATATCCACCATTAGCCAAATGGCTTACAAAGCGTTCAAATTTCTTTTTTTTACCCTTTTTGATTAGTGGCAACAAAACTACCCCAGCACTACCATTGCAAACTGCTTCGCTTATCATAGAAACTGAATCCACAGTGATAAAGACATACTCACACCTGTTTAAAAAATCGCTAATTGGGTTGATTGGATTTTGTGAATAGACAACCCTAAAATCAAAATCCATACTATCAAGTTCGTTTTCAAACCACTTTGGCGTACGTGGCGAAGTTGTGATGAGCTGTTCGTAATCGCTTAATCTCTCTTTAATGCTAGCAATTTCGCCCACGAGATTATAAGTTAGCTTATAGTTTGAATTATCACCACCTATTATAAACGCCACAGCCTTAGTGTTTGGTGTATAAAAACTCTCATCATTTGGGAAATTTACATTCACAGGAAGCGTAAATAAATTTGGCAAATTCTTAGGGTTGTCGTGAGCGGTAGCTATAATAATATCAAAATTTTTCCTAAAACCTTTTGGATACATCATCGCTACGCTTTTAGATTTAAGCTTTTTAGCGATATATTTGCACGGATAATACGCCCCAGACCCAGCCGAAACAATCACGCTATAGCCTTTATCTTTCAAACAAGCAAAGCCACCATCAAGCTTGAAAACTCGCGATGAAATTTGAAAATAATCAAGTGCATAGGTTAGAAGTTTGGCAAAGATATTTTTGTATGAAACCTTGACTATATCGTAGTTCCAGCCTTTTAATTTACAAAACGCTTCGCTTTGGCTTTGGTGGCCTGGACGAGAGTCGCTGATGATGAGAGCTTTTACATTTTCCATCTATTATGCATCCAAAACCACTGCGTTGGGTCGAGCTTAACAACGCTTTGAAATATATCATTTATCTCTTGAGTAATAAGTCTCATATCATCTTCTTTGTTGCCACTTAGTTTTAAATCTCTCATCTGTTTGATGATGATTTTGTATTTGCCACTAGGCTCACGAAGCGAAAATATCGGTATCACCACAGGGCGGTATTTTAGCACCAAAGCACCAATTGTTTGAGGGGTGGTGCAAGGCCTATTAAAAAATGTAGTTTTGATAGCGTTTGTGCTCCCACCTTTTTGATCTATCAAAATTCCCACATTTTTGCCACCTCTTAGATTTCTAACCATTGCTGACATTGCATTATCTTTATATGCCAAATCATTGCCAAATTTTAGCCTTGATGGACGAGTGAAGTTTTGTTCGATTAGAGTGTTGTTGCCCTCTCTACCGATGACAACCATATTGTGGCCTTTGCTACCCACATAGTTTGCCAAAACTTCCCAATTACCAAAATGTGCAGTGGTAAAGAGTATTGGTTTTGAGCCATTTTGACTAAGTTCGTCTATTTTTTGAATGGCAAGCTCAGGTTCGATTAACAAATCCGCTAATTTCAACCTATCCACATATACTAACAAAGCCTCAGCCGCAGTTATCGCAAGGCTATGGTAGTTTTGTTTGGTAAGATTATAAGCTTCATTTTCGCTTAAGTTTGGATAGGCTAGAGTGAGATTTTGGATACTTAATTCTCGCCTTGATTTAACTAGATAAAATACCAAATTTGCAAAAGCTTTGGTTATAGCAAACACCAAGCTAACTGGCAAAACTTTGCAAAGTTTTACAAAGATTGCAAGCGAGTAATATTCGAGTTTTTCTCTAAATTTATGCTTTTTTGTCATTAGTTTTTCGTCTTTTAAGTATGATTATATACACCACTGATATTATGGCAATAACCACAAAAAGCAAAATTGTGATGATGTGAAGTTGTTCTTTGATGAGTTCTTCATTACCACCCAAAAAGTATCCAAGTGCGATTAGTATTGCCACCCAAATTCCAGCCCCAAGAGTTGTAAATAGCGAAAACTTTGCAAAGTTCATCTTAGCAAGTCCAGCTGGCAAACTAATGTATTGTCTAATGCCTAGAATTAAGCGACAGTTAAAAGTGGAAATTTCGCCGTGTTTATTAAAAAAAGCTTCAAATTTATGCATTTTCTCAGGAGTTATACCGACATAACGACCATATTTTTCTATCAAACTTCTGCCAAAAAAATAGCACAGATAATAATTAAACATAGCTCCTACCAAAGAGCCAAAAGTCCCTGCAAACCACGCCATATAAACGCTCATTTTGCCTTGATACGCAAGATATCCAGCAGGTATCATCGCCACCTCACTAGGAAAAGGGACAAAAGTGCTTTCCAAAAACATCATAAAAAATATTCCTAAATATCCCCAACTCTCAACCAAACCAACTATAAAAGCAACAAATGAGTGCAACAAATCAGCCATCTACAACCTTAAATTTTTTGGGATATTATAACACTAATTTTTAAAATCAAGGTAAAAAACTATTTTAAGCGTAAAATATCGGTAAATTTGTAAAATTTTAGTGGGAATTTATATCTGAAAATTTATAGAAATTTAGGCAAAGAAAGCTCTTTGCCTAAATATCGTTAAAATACAGGAAGTATCGCTCCACCGTATTTTTGATTGATAAAGTCTTTGGCAGTTTGGCTTGTGATAGCTTTATCAAGAGCTTTGGTTTTTTCGCTATCTTTGTTTTCAGCCTTGACAGCAACGACATTTGCATATGGACTATCAAAACTCTCAATCGCTAAGGCGTCTTTTGATGGATTAAGGTTAGCATTTAATGCGTAGTTCATATTGATAATTGCAATATCAGCGTCATTTAGAGTTCTAGGAACGCTCGCAGCTTCAACTTCTATGAATGATAAATTCTTAGGATTTTTGGTGATATCGAGTGGGGTTTTAAGCTCAACACTCTTATCAAGCTCAATAAGTCCAATAGTCTCTAAGATATCAAGTGCACGACTTTCGTTGGTTGGGTCATTTGGTAAGCTAACTTTTGAGCCATCTTTTAGCTCATCGATATGCTTAATTTTTTGGCTATAAACCCCCATTGGCTCGATATGCACGGCGACTGTTGGGACTAAATTTGTGCCTTTGTTTTTATTAACCTCTTCTAAAAAAGGCTTGTGCTGATGAAAAGTCGCGTCAAGCTCACCATCGTTTGTAGCTATATCAGGGATGACATAGTCATTAAAAACCTTAACTTCAAGCTCATACCCAGCCTTCTCAAGTTCTGGGGCGATCGCCTCTAAAATCTCAGCGTGTGGGACAGGTGTAGCACCAACTACGATCTTGTTGTTTGCAAAAAGCGATGAACTAAGTGCTACTGAAAGCACAGAAACCAAAAATAGTTTTTTCATTTTTTCTCCTTTAATCAAAATGCAGGCAAAACTGCACCTTTGTATTTTTCATTGATAAAATTTCTAACTTCATCAGTCATAAGTGCGTCTTTTAAAGCTTTGGTATAGGCCTTATTTTCATTACCCTCTTTGACGATGAGATAATTCACATATGGGCTTTCG
The DNA here is from genome assembly GCA_022775765.1 of Campylobacter sp. Lineage (GTDB taxonomy): Bacteria > Campylobacterota > Campylobacteria > Campylobacterales > Campylobacteraceae > Campylobacter_B. The sequence goes on from JALFKC010000084.1 coordinate 8,178, forward strand.
CTCCCCTCAAGCCCCAAAGCGTCACTTCCTGGGTTTAATCCGGCCAAGAGTGCGTAATTGGTATTGATAACCGCAATATCAGTGTCTGTTATGGTTCTTGGCACACTAGCTGGTTCAAGGGTAGTGAATTTTAATCCCTTAGGGTTTTCATAGATATCGCTTGTGGTGATAAACTCACTATCAGGGTTTTCAAGCTTTATAAGGTTGAATTTCTCAAGCAGTCTAAGAGCTCTAGTCTCAGTTGAGACATCGTTTGGAAGAGTAACTTGTGCTCCATCTTTTAGCTCATCAAGGCTTGAGATTTTATTTGAATAGATTCCCAAAGGCTCAATATGAACTCCAACTACAGCAAACATATGAGTGCCATTTTGAGCATTAAACTCTTTCATATATGGAAGCCCTATCAAAAAGTGAGCGTCAATCTCGCCCTTTTCCAAAGAGTAATTTGGTATAACATAGTCATTAAACTCAACTATTTCTAAATCATAGCCATTTTTGGCTAAATTTGGCTTGATAAGCTCCAAAATTTCAGCGTGTGGAACAGGCGTAGCACCGATCAAAATCTTTTCATTTGCACTTAAATTTAGCACTAAAAATAGAGCTATTAAAGTTAAAATTCTTTTCATTTTTTCTCCTTAAAATGCTGGCAAAACTACGCCATCATACTTTGAGTTTATAAACTCTTTTACTTGTTCGCTTGTGATGGCGTCTTTTAGTGTGTTTAGTTTGGTTGAGTTTTCATCGCTTTTTCTAATAGCAATGATATTGACATATGGGCTATCCTTCTCCTCAACAAAAAGCCCATCTTTGAGTGGATTTAGCCCACCTGCTAGAGCGTATGAAGTGCTAATGATTGAGATATCTACATCGTTAATACTTCGTGGTAAGGTCGCGGCTAAAAGAGTAGTAATTTGTAAATTCTTAGGATTTGAAGTAATCTCAAATTTCTCATCATCAAACTCTATAAGACCCGCTTTATCAAGCAAAATCAGAGCTCTTTTTTCGTTGATTGGGTCGTTTGGAATGCTAACTTTTGCACCACTTTTTAGCTCATTTAGGTTTTTGTGATTTGTGCTATAAATTGCCATCGGCTCGATATGAACTTTAGCAAGCGAGATAAGGTGGGTGCCGTTTTGAGCATTAAAATCCTTTAAAAACGGCTCGTGTTGATAAAAATTAGCGTCTATATCACCACTCTCAAGCGAGTAATTAAGAACCTTATCATCAATCTCTGTGATTTTAAGTTCGTAGCCTTTTTCTTTCAAAATCGGTCTAGCAACTTCTAAGATTTCAGCATGTGGAACTGGCACAGCCCCCACTTGAATGATTTCATTAGCGTTTAAGCCAAGCACAAAAGCTAAACTCAAAAACGATAATTTGATTAAATTTTTCATTTTTGCCTTTCATAAATTTACTCATTTAAAACTGAATTTATGAAAATAGTAAGAAAATTTAGCTTCATAAAAATTCCTTTTTAAATGTTTATAAAAGCACTTAAAAAGAAATTTAAGTGCAACTTAAAAACTACACATTTCATACATATCTGACATTTCTGAAGTCATTTTTTTTCTCCTTTTAAATTTGATTTGTGAATTATAATAAAATTATTCTTAAAATTTTCTAAAGTAATATAAAAATAAGATATATTTTTATAAATTAAGCTTAAAAATATGTATTTATGCGAATTATAAAAATATATCTTTTAAGTATAAATTATTTTTTAGCTTTTCTATATAGATAATTGCCAACCATTTGAAAAATTTGAACCATCACAACTAGTATGACAACTGTATAGAGCATAATATCAGCTCTAAATCTTTGAAAACCATACCTTATAGCCACATCTCCAAGCCCACCGCCTCCAAGCGTACCAGCCATCGCTGAAAAGCCAATAACTACGATTATGGTTAGGGTTGTGACATTAATTAGAGCTGGCACAGCCTCAACCAAAATCACTCTAAAAATTATTTGCATCTTACTAGCCCCAAAGCTCTTAGCAGCCTCAACTATACCGCTATCAACTTCAATTAATGCGTTTTCTATCAAGCGAGCGATAAATGGTGCGGTGCCAATGGTTAGAGGAACTATAGCTGCGTCGGTGCCAATACTCGTGCCAACCACAAACCTAACAAATGGGAAAAGCACAATAATAAGAATAATAAACGGAAAACTTCTTAAGGTATTTACAATAGTATCAAGGATGAGATAGATGAAGCGGTTTTCCATCAAACCACCACTTCTTGTTAAAACCAAAACAATAGCCAAAATTAGCCCCAAAATCCCAGCAAAAAAAGTCGCTGTGATACTCATATACAGAGTTTCCCAAGTGGCAACTAGCAAAATATCAACTATCACTTTGTAGTTTTTGGCCCCAAGTAATGCGGTTAAGCTCTCTTTTAAGCTAGCAAAAATTTCACCAAAAAAGGGCTTATTAATGGTGCTATCTATGCTAACAAAAACTGAATTTCCTACAAAAAATGGGTAGAGAAAAAATAAAACTAAAATCAATCCTAAAAATATAACTGTTTTTTTACCCATTAGTAGCCCTGTCTATTTAAATCAGCATATCTGCCACAACCTAGTTGAAATCCAAAATCGCAAGTTTTGCCAAAATACTTCTTAGCTGTGGTATAGTTTTTCTTTACTTCTTGAGCATTTTCATATGAAAATCCAAGACTAAAGCAACCTTCATCAACACCACCATCACAAGCCATTTTGTAGTATTTATTAGCTTCTTTATAGTCTTGTTTTACACCCAATCCAGTATCGTATAAAACACCAACATTATAGTAAGTATCATCAACACCACCATCACAAACCTTTTTATAATACTCAGCAGATTTTGTAAAGTCGCCATTATTATAAGCTTCTACAGCTATATCAAAATCATTCGCACAAACAGCACCAAATCCCAAAATCAAAGCTAAAAATAACTTTTTCATTTTATCTCCTTAGAAATTCTAATTTCTCATCACTTATATTCATCCAAAATTTCCCACAAAACGCCGGTTTTTTTGATATACTCTATCACTATATTTTTATCTTTTGGGTCGATATTGATAACCAAATGCCCTAACACCAGCTCACTTAACTGCTCGATTTTGCCCCAAACTATATTAAAATTAATATCTAAATCCCTAGCCATATTTGTTATCACGCAATTAAAGGCGACATTTCTAGGAAAATATAGTGAAATATTTAGTCCTTCATTTGGCACTATCACATCTTCGCCCAAAAACTCCTTCATATCTTCACCTGGCTTTAAAAACATATCTTCAGTGTTGCCACTATCTTTGATCTCTCCGCCAACCAAAAGCACGGCTTTGTTTGCAGTGGTTTTGACTACCTCCATCTCGTGGGTAACTAGCACGATGGTAATTCCTAGATTTTTGTTAATATCTTTTAAAAGTTCTAAAATTTGCTTGGTAGTTTTTGGGTCAAGTGCTGAAGTCGCTTCATCGCTTAATAGGATTTTGGGATTTAGCGCTAGGGCTCTAGCGATAGCGACGCGTTGCTTTTGACCGCCACTTAGCTCTCTTGGATATGAGTTTAATTTCCCACTTAACCCAACGATATCAAGTAGCTCTTTAACTCTTTTGTCAATATAGTTTTTTTCGTATCCCCAAAATAGAAGTGGTGTAGCAACATTTTCATATACTGTTTTTCTACTCATTAGTGCAAAATGCTGAAATATCATACCGATATCACGGCGAAATTCTCTAAGTTCTTTGTTTTTTAGAGTATTAACCTCTTTGTCAAAAACTTTCACGCTTCCACTATCATAACTCTCAAGCCCATTTAAGCATCTAAGTAGCGTGCTTTTGCCAGCTCCGCTATGGCCTACAAGGGCAAATATTTCACCCTTTTTTATCTCGAAATTGATATCTTTTAAAACAGGTGTGTTGCCGTAACTTTTGTATAAATTTGTGACTTTTATCATACTAAATTTCTTAAAACCCCTCTTCGTTAAGCTCTCTAAATTTATCACAGCCCACTTGTTCGCCAAGGTCGCACGACACTCCATAAAACTCCTTAGCTAGGGGCTTGTCTTGCCTAACGGCTTGGCCACTTTCATATACATAGCCTAGATTATTGCACCCAAATGGATTACTATCCCTGCAAGCCACCGAGTAGAATTGATACGCTTTTTTGTAATCTCTTTGAACGCCATCACCATCTGTGTAGATTACACCTAAGGTATTACAAGCTGTGGAATTATTATCACTAAGGCATAAACTCTCAAGCTCAGTGACGCTACTAGCTAGCAAATTTAGAGCAAACAAGCCCAAAAATAGATAAATTTTTCTCATAAATTTCCTTACTTTTTAAACATAAAATAGACTGCCAAAATCATAAAAACAAAGCCTATTATGTGATTTATTCTTAGGGTTTCAGTTTTAAAAACAACTAGCGTAAAGATTACAAATACGCTTAGGGCGATGACTTCTTGGATGACTTTTAGTTGCCAAAGATTAAATGGTCCGCCGTTTGACGCGTAGCCGATACGGTTGGCTGGGACTTGAAAACAATACTCAAAAAACGCTATCATCCAGCTAATGACAATGATGGCAAAAAGCCCAAAGCTACTAAATGGCTCGGTTTTGCTAAATTTCAAATGCCCATACCACGCAAGAGTCATAAAAATATTTGAAATCATCAACAAAATAATTGTATAAAAACCTTTCACGCTATCCCCAAAAAATTTAATCTAATAATTTACCATAAATTTATGAATTTAACGCTTATTTGTCTTTGAATTTGGTGAAATTTATCGAAATTTTTAATTTTAAATTTATACTTTTTTAGTTGATTAATGGATCAATTAACTTTTTAAAGTTTAAATACGATACAATTAAGGTTTGAAATTTAGCAAGGTGATATGATGAATTTTGACACAAAAATTAAGATTGTTCTAAGAGATGATTTAGAGCCGTGGCAAGAGTTGAATGTCGTGGCGTTTTTGATGAGTGGAATTGGTGCGACACAAAATATCGTGGGTGAACCTTACAAGGACAAATCTGGCAACGAATATCTTTCTATGTCACAGCAACCTATTATGATTCATAGTGGCTCAGGCGAGACGATGAATGCTATGCTTCAAAAGGCTCTTTGCTGAGGGCACAATAAACATCTACACACATGAGCTTTTACACAACTTATAATGATGATAACAGAGCTAGTGTGGCGAGCTTTGAAGTGGGTGAGTTAAATTTAGTAGGCATTGCAATGCATGGCAAGAAAAATCCAATCGATAAGCTTTTTAAGGAATGCCCACTTCATAAGTAGTTTAAATTTATAAATCTTGCTAAATTTAGTGAGATTTACTTTGTAATATTTTAATTTATAATTTAATTTATCTATCATCCAATACAATATATTTTTTAGTTTTGTTTAAATTTATACCAGTTTGTGTCAAAAGATAATTTTTAAGCCTAAAGAACTCTTCGTTACTACCTATAATAAATGAAATTTGTCTATCTTTTGAATAGATAATTATCCCATCATATAATATCAATCTTAATTCAAATTTAAACAGCAAATATAGCATAAATTTAGCTACCTAAATAATAAAAATAGCTAGAAATACCAAAATTAAAGTAGCGATGATATCGCCACTTTTTATACATTGCCACAAAATAGCTAAGCAAAGCAAAAGACAACAAAATACATAAAGTATTTTATTATCAAGAAGTTTTTTTGAGCATTATTCATCGCCTTATAGTCTCTAAAATATATAGCTCGTTTAATTTCGGTAATGTCTTTAATTCTGATTAGATTTTTGATTTTATTATTTTCTTTTTTTATAATAGAATTCTCTGTGAAACATAAATAAATTTTACTATTAAATATTTATTTAAGTAAAATATTAGGTATGGAACTCCTAAAATTGGAAATAGTAAAAACAGTTTTTGATAATTTTCTGCACCAGGATTAATAATGAAAAACAGTATTAAATATATAAAAAATGCTAAAAATATCATAAAATAATGGAGATATTTTTTGTCATTTATAATAAGAGATGACATATTGTAGTCATATTTTTCTTTGTCAGTTTTGCTATTTAAATTTGAGACTTTACCACTACACATATCAGCCAACCTACAAATTTTTAGTGATTATAGCATAAATTTAGATTAATATTTCAAAATAATCACTAATGCTTAAATACTATTTTTAATTAAAGTCCCAAATTCGCCGTAGCAAATTTGGGCTATAAAAATTATTTGGTAGTTGCCATCTTTCTTCTAAGATAGGCGATTTTGCTTTGAAGTGGGATATGTTTAGGACAGTTGTCTTCACATCCTAACAAACTCATACATCCAAACACACCATTATCATCACCAACGATATCGTAGTATGCTTTATCATCTCTTTGGTCGTGGCTATCAAGCATAAATCTTACGATTTTGTTTAGTCCAACAGCACCCAAAAAATCCTCTCTCATAAGTGCAGTTCCACAACTTGCCACGCAAATTCCACACTCTACACATCTATCAAGTTCAAATACCTCTTGTGCTACTTCAGGATCAACTCTCTCTTCAACCTTTGAGATATCAGGTTTGGCATTGGTGTGAATCCACGCTTCAACGCGTCTATTCATCTTATGCATCCACTTGCCAGTATTAACGCTAAGGTCTTTGATGAGCTTAAATGCGGGCAGAGGCATAAGCTCAATTACTCCATCTGGGTAATCCTTGGTAAGAGTTCTACACGCTAACTTTGGCACGCCATTTATCACCATACCACAGCTTCCACAAATTCCCGCCCTACAGACAAAGTCAAAGCTAAGGCTTGGATCAAATCTCTCTCTTATATTTGATAGAGCGACATAAATAGTCATTCCATCAGTCTCCTCAAGCTCATACTCAGCAAAATATGGCTTGCTGAGTTTGCTTTGGGGGTTAAATTTAAAAGCTTTTATTTTAATTGTTCTACTCATTACCGACTCCTATTCTTTCATTTGGTGCTTTGTATTCAGGTTGAAGTTCATAGTGCATAAGTGCGTCTTGAATTTCATATCTACTTTTACCTTCAGCGGTCATTTTTTCTTTAATCTCATCAACCTCTTTTTGGCGAATTTCACTATTAGGGTGTTCTATGATGTTGCCTTTTGCACCATAGCCTCTAAATGCCGGTGGCATCTCCATTTTCATAATATCAAGCTCTTCATACTCAACTGTAGGCATTGTATCGCCATCTTTCCAACTTGTAAGAGTTCGTTTTAGCCAGTGAGCGTCATCTCTTTTTGGGTAATCTTCTCTGTAGTGAGCTCCCCTACTTTCAGTTCTAAGAAGTGCTCCATATGCCACGCATAGGGCTAATTTAATCATTCTTGGCACTCTATAGGCCTCTTCAAGCTCAGGATTGCCATATTTTTCTTTGTTTTGAACTTTGATATTAGATGACTCTTTATATAACTCTTCAAGCTCTTTTACTGCGGTTTCAAGTCCTTCGCCGGTTCTAAAGATTGCGACATGATCCCACATAATTTTTTGCATTTTTTTCTTGATTTCAAAGACATTGTATTTGCCATCTCTTGAGAGAAGTTCATCTATATAATCTTCTTGTTTTTTAACAAATTTCTCAATATCGTTAGTTTTAATATCGATATCATTTTCTCTACAGAATTTACCAAAATAATCGCCAACTATCATTCCAGCTACGACTGTCTCAGCAACTGAGTTTCCACCAAGGCGGTTAAATCCGTGCATATCCCAGCACGCTGCTTCACCAGCACTAAATAGCCCTTTTAGAGTTGGGCTTTCGCCTGTTGGTTTGGTTTTGATTCCACCCATTGAGTAGTGCTGCATTGGAAGAACTGGTGCCCATCCTTTTGGACCCTCATCAGCTGGGTCGATTCCATTGAATACTTGACAGATCTCTTGAACATCACGCAAATTTTTCTCAATATGTTCTCTACCAAGAATGCTGATATCTAGCCAAACATGCTCTCCATATGCACTTTTTACACCTTTGCCTTTTCTAATATGCTCCATTATACGCCTACTAACAACATCACGGCTAGCTAACTCTTTTTTCTCTGGTTCATAATCAGGCATAAAGCGGTATCCATCGACATCTCTTAGGATTCCACCATCACCCCTACAACCCTCAGTTAGCAAAATTCCACTTGGGACAATTGGGGTTGGGTGAAACTGAACTGCTTCCATATTGCCTAATCTTGCCACGCCTGTCTCAAGTGCGATAGCCGCTCCAGTTCCCTCACAATTTACCGCATTTGTGGTATGTTGATAAATTCTTCCATATCCACCAGTTGCTATCAAAGTTCCCCTTGCTACATAAGCGTCAATTTCGCCAGTTATAAGGTCTCTTACTATAGCACCATAACATCTATTATCCTTATGAATAAGTGCAACTGCCTCTTTTCTATCTCTGATATCGACATTGTATTTTACACACTCATTTGCCACACCAAAGAGCATAGTATGACCAGTTGCGTCAGCTGTATAGCAAGTTCTCCACTTTTTAGTTCCGCCAAAATCTCTTGAATGGATTAATCCGTGAACTTCTTCTTTTTCTGTGATAGTTGTTTTTTTAGCATTTATTACAGCCTCTCTATCACCTTTTGTAATTCTAGTCCATGGAACTCCCCAGCCAGCTAACTCTCTAATAGCCTTTGGTGCAGTTTGCACAAACATTCTAGCCACTTCTTGATCACAACCCCAGTCGCTTCCTTTTACTGTATCGGCAAAATGTACATCTTCATTATCACCTTCACTCATTTTAGAATTTCCTAAGCTTGCTTGCATACCACCTTGAGCAGCAGCTGAGTGAGATCTCCTAACCGGGCAAAGGCTTAAAACTATAGTGCTATTGCCGTTTTTCGCAGCCGCAACCGCAGCTCTAAGACCAGCTAAACCACCACCAATTATCAGTGAATCACAATAAATTATATTCATATTCAATTACCCCTTTTTATGATAAACTTATCCATTTGAAATCTGCTATTATAGATAAAACAAATAAAGCACCCCAAATTATGAAAACGATTTTTTTTACGCTTTGCCTTTTGGCTTTAACCTCTTCTTGTTTGCCAGGAATACTTATCCATTTTACATAAAGTCTATAACAGCCAATGCTGGCGTGCAAAACTGTAAAAACAAGTAGTGCAAAATAAAATAGATGAAGCGTATCAAATCTACAAATAGATAAATCAGCAGTAATTTTATCTCCAAAAACTATAGTTATGATGTGTGCACTCGCAAAGAAAAATAGCAAAAACCCCGTCCAAAACTGAAACCACCAAAGCGTAGTATCGCAGTGTTTCATACGAATTTTGTGTGATTTAAAAGCTAAATATGCTTTGTAATTGCTAGGAAATTTTCTCATAGCCAAAAAGCCGTGAATCATAAAAATCACCAAAATAACAAAAGCAACGACATTTGTTACTTGATGAATTCCAAATGGTTCAGCAAAACTAACAACTCCCTCATAAGCCTCTTTGCCTATAAGAATACTACCAGTAAAAAGCATATGGCATATCATAAAACATGCCAATATGAGACCGGTAACGCTTTGTAACTTATCCTGTGTTGCAGGAATACTACTTTTGTGACCATCTATCGATTTGCCCAAAAAACCTTCTATGCGTTCAGTCATAGTTTCTCCTTAAAAAGATAATTAAACTTGACGATAATTATACATAAATTACTTAAATTTAAACTTTAACTTTATGGAAAAATAATATATAAATATTAGAATTTTTAATTAATATTAGATTTAGTTTAAAGCGATACTAAATTATTGTCAGAAGCTTAAATAACGATATATCGTAAATTTAGTGGGTAAATTTACGATATAAATTTAACATTAAAATATAATTTTATTAAAAATGGTTCTAATTTCGTTAAAAATTTGCAATTTTTTGTATTGAATTTTTTTATAAAAATTTATTGACTTGTTTTTAAATTTTTAAAATATAGGTATCCATATAGTATAACTCCAGCACAAAGCATCATAAATGATAGAATTTGCCCCATACTAAATCCAAATACCAAATACCCAATCTGTGCGTCTGGCTCTCTAAAGATTTCGCTAATAAAACGCATTATAGAGTATAAAATCGCATAAAGTGCGATAAGCTCACCATCAAATTTCTTGTATTTTCTATAAGAAAATAGTATCAAAAACACGCAAAAGCCTTCCAAAAACGCCTCATATAATTGACTTGGATGCCTTAAAACTCCATCAACATATATTCCCCACGCCACATCTGTAGCTTTGCCAAAAAGCTCTTGATTCAAAAAATTACCAATTCGGCCAAACACATACCCAGGCGGTATAGATAGTGCCACAAGGTCAAGTAATAAAAGCACATTTAACTTGTATTTTTGATAAAACATAGCTGTAGCAACGATAAACCCAACTATCGCCCCATGATAGCTCATACCACTAATTCCTACAAACTCACCATTGTAAAATGGGTTAAAAATCTCCCACGGCCTTGTGATATAAAAAATTGCATTGCCTGAATAGATAAATATATACCCAAGTCTAGCACCAAGAAGTATTCCTATCTCAACCCACAAAAAATAGCGTTCAAGTGTATCTTTGCTAAAAGGATATCTGTCTTTTTTGGCAATTTTGCCAGCCAAAAAAAGTGCAACAAGCAAAGCACAAACATACATTAATCCATACCAATGCACCTTAAAGCCAAAAATTTCAAAAGCTACAGGGTTAAAATGTGAATAAATTTCTCTCCAAAACTCCATCAATTTTTTCCTACGCTTAGTTTTAGCATATTTAGATAATCAGCAAATAGATAGCCCGAAGCCTTGTAAAAATCACTACTAGCGTGAGTTTTAAGCTCATAAGAAAAAGCTATGGCTGATTCTAAAAACTTATCATCCAAAAATTTCGCAAGCTCTTTTGAGTTTCCATCTTTTAAGCTAGATTTTAGACTAGAAAAAACAAAACCGAGTAAATTTGAAATATGTGAGCTTTTGATATCTTTAAAAAGCACTTCATAGCGAAGTTTAGCAAAATATTCATTCATATCATTTTCATTAATTAGCATAAAATAGCTCATATCAAAATATCTATCAAGCGATTTAAAGTCAGCTTCTATAGCCTTAAAATCGGCATTTTTTATAGCTTTTTGCCAAAGTTCGCGTCCTGTTTTATTTTCAAAAGTTTCATTTTGAATTAGCCAGTTTGGCTTGAGATTTTTAAAATCATCTCTGTGCGGTGTGGATTTAAAATTGCTAGCAAAAGCTAGGGCTAAAAGTGAATAAATTTCTGCTAAAGTCATCAGTTGTCCTTTGAATTATTAAAAGTTTGAATTTTAGCCAAATCTTGCAAAAAATTTGCTTTTTTATTAGGGTTTGCTCTCACAAAATCCAAATCATAAGTTGGCATTACAAAAAGACCATCTTTTTTGATAAAAGACCCTCTAATTAGCTCTATTGATGGTAAATTTTCATCCTTTAAAATAGCTTTTGTCGCTCTATCGCCAAATGTTATTATAAGCCTTGGATTTAGAGTTTTAATCTCAGAAAAAATATATGGAATGCACTGCTTAAAAGCGTCCAAATTTGGGTTTTTGCAGTAGCATTTTATCAAAAAAGAGCTATAAACTCTATATTTATTGATAAAATTTAGTAGCTTTTCGTATTCACCTACAAAAATTTCATTGGTTCTATCTTGAATCTCATTTGGTTTTTCAAAAACTAACATAATTTTAGCACTTAAGTTTTGAGAGGTTAAAATATGCTTTCTAGTCTTTGCATTTAGGCATAAATCACACTTTTTTAGTGGCAAAAACTGCGAATTTAGAGGTATTTTAAGAGAGTTTTCATCTATAAATTTATAGCCAAAAAGCTTTTGATAATACAAAAATTTAGTCAAAGTTTAGATTCCTTGCTACAAATCCCCTATCAAATCCGGCCAAATCTTTATAAAACTCACTCTCAAATCCGTGAAGTTCTAAAAACTCACTAAGACTCTCTTTTTGATCATATCCTATCTCACAAGCTAAAAATTTAGCCCGTTTTTTAGCTATCAAAATGATATTTTTTAAAATTTCATCACCCCTTTCGCCACCAAAAAGTGCAGTTTTTGGCTCATTTGCAACAAATTTATCAAGCTTGTATGAATTTGCGATATATGGGGGATTTGAGACCAAAATATCGCAGTTTTTATCTAAGCTTTCGATATACGCTGAGTGAAAAAACTCAACATTAGCCCCTAATTTTAGTGCGTTTTGTTTGGCGATATTTAACGCCCCCAAACTAATATCAGTTGCAAAAATTTCCAAATCGCTATTTGCCAAGCAGAGACTTATTGCGATAATTCCACTTCCGGTGCCAATCTCAAAGAGTTTTTTGAGATTAAATTTAGCACAAATTTCCAAAGTTTTCAAAACCAAAATTTCAGTCTCAAATCTAGGAATCAAAACATTTTCATCAACCAAAAACTCTCTATTCAAAAACTTAGCCTTACCAGTTAGATATTCAAGCGGTGTGCCGTTTTGATAAAGGTTTGCAAACTCTAAAATTTTATAAAATTTATCCTGTCTAAGCGGGCTAGAGTTTAAGTTTAAAATCAGATCTTTATCATCAAACTCTAAGATATTTTTGACAATCTCTCTAGCTACAAAGTCGCTATCCGTGATAGCTCTAGCCTTTTTTAACGCGTCAAAAACTCTCATTTTCTAATCTATTAATCCGCTCTAGCAAACTTGGGTGCGAAAAGTAAATGCTAGCGTAAAGCTTGTGTGCTTTTGGAAAGGCTTTATTTTCATAGGCTAGCTTTTTTAGTGCATTTGCCATATCTTGATTTGTAGTTTTGTTCGCCCCAAACTCATCAGCTCCAAACTCGTGCGATCTACTAATCGCAGATAAAATTGGCTGAAAAATAAAGCTAATAACTGGTGAAAATATAAAGAAAAATAGTATCACTGAGCTAGATTTCGCGTAATCAAGCCCCGCACCAAGGAAAAACTCATTTGGAATATGAGAAAATATAAAAAATAATATAAACAAAAACAGCGACATCAAAGCGATATTTTTGATGATATCACCGTGTTTAAAATGCCCTAGTTCGTGGCCTAAAACCGCAATTATCTCATTTTTAGAAAGCTTAGCTATCAAAGTGTCAAAAAGCACAACTCTTTTTGTCGCACCAAATCCACCAAAATACGCATTTAAGCGGTTATCCCTTTTGCTAGCGTCCATCACAAAAACCCCACTACTTTTAAAACCTGCACTTTGAAGCAAATCCGAGATACTATCTTTTAGCTCACCATCATCAAGTGGCGTGACTTTGTTAAAAAGCGGGGCAATGATAGTTGGATAGATCAGATTTATAATTAAAATCACCGCAAAACTTATACCAAATGCATATATCCACCACAAGCTAAAATTTTCTATACAAAAAAGTATCACCCAAACAAAAAGCGTTCCAAATATTAGCGTCAATAATAAAGATTTGATAGTATCACTAGCAAAAGTTTTAAAAGTAGCGTTTGAAAAGCCAAATTTTTTATCTTTGACAAATGTTTCATAGATACTAACCAGCAGGTCCAAAAGCATATTTATTAATAGAAAACTCATCACCACAGCGACTTGATTAGCCACGATTTGATTTAAAATCTCAAACCCGAATCCTATCCAGCAAACCGCAATCAAAAAGCTATAAACTATCTTAAATATCTCAAATTTTTTATTAACTATAGCGATAATTCCAGCTTTTTGATAGTCCTCTTTTGGCAAAATAACCGCTTCAGAGCTCATCTCATTTTTGACAAATTTAAGCTGCAAAATTTCTAAGTAAATTTTCACAACCATATATGCAATCAAAATATAAATCATAAATTTCCTTTTTTGCTAATAATAAAAGATATTTATAAATATTTATTTTATAAAATTATCATAAAAACTACTTATAAAAACTACAAAAATCACAAAAGGAATGATAAATTTAATATAAAAATACCAAATTTTGATAATTTTTTTGTCGCCTTTGTAGCCAAAAGCAAGCTCACCAGTAGCCTTATCTTTTAAAACCCAGCCTACATAAATCGCACAAAATAGTGAAGTTAGTATGAAAAATATCGTCGCACTTATACTATCAAACGAATCAAATATATTTTTGCCAAAAATAGTGACATCTTTTAAGATATTGCTAGAAAAAATTGAAGGCAAATTTCCTAAGATAAAAATGCCACCCAAAACCAAAATTATCGCTTTTTGACGCGAAATTTTGGCTTTTTCAACCACAACCGTGATTAAAACCTCATAAATAGGAAGCGAAGTTGTAAGGGCTGCTATCATTAAAAGCACAAAAAATAGCACAAGCAAAATTTCACCCAAAAATATATTCGAAAACACTACAGGCAGAGTTTTGAAAACCAAACTAGGCCCACTATCAGGTGCAATTCCAAAGCTAAAAAGCGATGGAAATATCATAAACCCAGCCAAAACTGCTATGAAAGTATTTAAAATCCCAGTTATGCAAGAAGTTTTGATTAAATTTGTATTTTTATCAAGATAGCTTGACATTGTTATCATCACGCCAAATCCAAGCGAGAGAGCAAAAAACACCTGCCCCAGGACATCAACAAAGAGCTTAGGCGAAATCTTAGAAAAATCGGGCTTAAGATAAAACTCAACTCCAACCATAGCATTTGGTAGAGTTAAATTTCTAATCACCATCACAAGCATTAGCAAAAATAGCAGTGGCATAAAAACCTTAGCCGCTTTTTCTATCCCATCAACCGCACCTTTGCTTAAAATAATATAATTTATCACTACAAAAATAAAAGTCGCAACGCTAATAACAAGTGGCGAATTGTTGATATTTTTCTCATAAACAGTCGAACTTTTTAGCTCATCAATATCGTTTAAACTTAGCCCGCCAAGCGTGAGTTCGTATATATAATCAATTACCCAACCCCCAATCACCATATAATAAGCCATTATCCCAAATGCACCACAAAGTCCCATATATCCGACTATTTTCCACCTGCCTATAAAGCAATCAACGGCGTTTTTTTGCATTCTTCTACCGATGACATTTTCAACCAAAATCATAGGAATTCCTATAACAATCATCGCTATACAAAATAGCAATACATACGCCCCACCGCCATTTTGTCCAACCAAATAAGGAAATCTCCAAGTGCAACCAAATCCAATCGTCGCTCCAGCAACTGCCAAAATATACGCAATTTGCGAACTCCAAAGTTGCCTATTGATTCTATTTTTCTTCATTTAAACTCTCCGCTATGCTTAAAACTTCAAAATACTCATTTTCCAAAGTATTTAGATCTCCTTTTTTCTCCTCTAGCTCTTCAAAAAGCTCTTGAATACCAAATTTTTGGTAAATTTCAGGTGTTGAAAGTGCGTGATCTAGCTCTTTGATGCGTTTTTCAAGTGCTTCGATTTGGTGGGGATACTCTTCTAAGATTTTGTTTTGTTTGTAGGTAAGTTTTGTAGTTGGGGATTTTTGTTTGGTGGTGGGCTCTTCTTCAATCTGTTTTAAAATCGTATCAAACTCTTTAACCTCATCTTCAAACTCAAGGTATTCTGAGTAGCTAATGTAGGATTCTACGATATTTGCGCCCTCAAATATCAGAAGTTTATTTGAAATTTTATCCACAAAATATCTATCGTGGCTAACTATCAAAATCGCTCCAGTGAAATTCATCAAATACTCTTCAAGTATATTAATTGTCACAATATCAAGATCATTTGTAGGCTCATCAAGTATCAAGCAGTCATACTCATTGGTAAAAAGTTTAGCTAGGGCTAGGCGGTTTTTCTCGCCGCCACTTAGGGTAGCAACTGGCTTGGTTAAAAACTCCTTTGGAAAAAGAAAATTTTTAAGATAGCCAAAAACATGCATATACCTGCCTTGAACCATTATATGATCGCCCCCGTTTGGGCAAAAATTTTCTATCAAGCTTTTGTCTTCGTCAATATTTCGCCTTGTTTGGTCAAAATATCCTATCTTAACTTCACCCTTTTTTATCTCGCCGCTATCTGGGGCAATCTCACCCAAAAACACCTTAAGAAGAGTGCTTTTGCCACTTCCATTTGCTCCAACTATGCCTATTCTATCGCCTTGTAAAACTCTAGTATTAAAATTCTCAAAAAGCTTCTTGCCACCCATTGATTTAGTTAAACCCTTGCATTCAAATAGCATTTTTTTGCGGTTTTGATTGATTCCACCGCTATTAAAGCTCATCGTTGCACGCCTTAGTTCAAGCTTAACTTTTCTTATAATTCCTGGATTTTTCTTAGCCTCTTCACGCATTTGAAAGATTCGCTGTTTGCGACCTTCATTGCGTTTTAGCCTAGCTTTTACGCCTCTTCTTAGCCACTCTTCTTCAGATTTTAACTGTTTGACTAGCGTTTCGTGAGATTTCAAAGCTGAGTCTAAAATTTCTTGTTTTTTCTCTAAGTAATTAGCGTATCCACCATCAAAACTTCTAATCACTCCCGCGTCAAGTTCAAGCGTTCTAGTGGCGATTTTGTCTATGAAATACCTATCGTGCGAGATAAAAATTATGGTCTGTTTAGAAGCTAATAGCATCTCTTCAAGAAATTTCACCATATAGACATCAAGGTGGTTGGTTGGCTCATCTAGTAGCAACACATCAGGGTTTTTAAGGATTAGCCCACCTAGTGCCACGCGGCGAATCTCACCGCCACTTAGAGTTGAAACAGGCCTATTTTCATACTCTTTGAGCTTGAAGTTCTCTAGGACTTGTTCTACCTTATTGTCAATATTCCACGCGTCCTTGCTTTCAATAACTTTAATAAGTTCATCTTGTCTTTTTAAAAGCTCGCTATTTGTGGGGTCATCTGCTGTTTTGGCTAGGATAGAGTTATACTCTTTTAAGACGGATAATATATCTTTGAGTTCATTATAGATAGCCTGTTTGACTGTGAGAGTTTCGTGGAATTTTGGGGTTTGAGCTAGCATTTGGATATTTGTGTTGTTTTGGATAATAATTCTGCCATCATCTGGCATATACTGCCCTGCGATAATCTTCATCAGCGTAGATTTTCCACAGCCATTTTGCCCTATGATCGCAATTCGCTCTTTTTCGCTAATGTTTAAATTAACACTATCAAGGATGGTTGTAGATGAAAATTTCTTAGTAATGTCTATCAAGTCTATTAATGCCAAATTTGCTAACTCCAAAAATTTTGTAAATCCGTTATTATATTGAAAAAGAGTTAAAAAAATAATTAATCAATAATCATTTTGACTCTTAAAGCTAAATTTTGATGATTTGGATTCTTTACAGAGAGAAAATTATGTGATATAATCCGCAAAAATCACAAAAGGTAATTTTAATGAATGAATTAATAGTCGTTATAGATGATGAAGAAGATTTAATTGATTTACTAGAATACAACCTTAAAAAAGCTGGTTTTGGCGTAGTTGGCTTTACAAATAGCTTGAGGGTTGAGCAGTTTTTAGAAGAAGAAAATGTTGATTTGCTAATAGTCGATAGAAATCTCATCCACGAAGAAGGGGCTGTTTTCGTGCAAAATTTACGCCTTAAAGGATTTAATCATCCTGTGATTTTTCTAACCGCAAAAGATAGCAAAGCAGATGTATTATCAGGCTTTGAAGCTGGGGCGGATGACTATATTTCAAAGCCTTTTGATATGGATGATTTGATTGCTAGAATCAAAGCTGTTTTAAGACGAACAAAAAATGAATCACAAATTTATAAACACAAAGAGATCTATATTAACACAGCCACAGGTGAAGCAAAGATTGGCGTGACTAGACTAAATCTTACAAATTTAGAGATGAATTTGATGGTAGAGTTTATCAAAAATAAAAACATAATATTAAGCAGGGAATATCTACTTGATAAAGTTTGGGAAGGGCAAAATTTCAACGACAAAACGGTCAATATTGCTATAACTAGGCTAAGACAAAAGCTTGGCAAACAAAACTATATTATCTCAATTCGATCACAAGGATACAAACTTTGTTAAAACAAGTAAGCAGATTTTTGATAATTTTTTTGATAGTTATATTTTGGTTTTTACTGCTTCATATAGTTATCAAAAATATATATATTTTGATAATATTAGCCTCTTTTATGGCCTCTTTTACCCTTTTTGTATTCACAAAAAATGACTTTGAAAAGCTCTCAAAACAGATAAGTGAGATTTTTAATGATAATTTGGAAGAAAAAGATGAGAGTATGATATTTACCTACAGCAAAGAGTTTGAAAAACAGCTAAATCTACTGAAAATTTATCTCAAAGATAAAAACGCTAAATCCATCAAAAAATCAGCTAAAATCAAAGTCAAAAATAATCAACTCAGGGGAATTTTAAGCTCAATATCACATGAATTTAGAAATCCCATTTCAATCATTAGAATTTCAAGTCAAAACCTAAAAAGCGATGATTTACCAAAAGAGTTAGAGCTTAAATTTCTTGATAAAATTGATAGAAATTCTCAAAAACTTGTAAATTTAATAGATAGGTTAAATCTAAAATCCACTCAAGGAATAACCCTTAGTAGAAGCGAATTTGATCTCAAAGCAGTCTGCATTGAGTGCAAAAATGAGCTACTTGAAAAGTATAAAAATAGAGAAATTTTAGTGCAAGATAGGCAAGCTTTGATAAAAGCTGATGAAACTCTAATCAAACAAGTTATCATAAATTTAGTAGAAAATGCTCTAAAATACTCGCTTAATACAGTTAAAATTAGCTTTGAAGATGGCTGTCTTTTAGTAAAAGACAAGGGCAAGGGCATTAAAGAAGAAGATATAGAACTAGTTACCAAAAAATATTTTAAAACTGAAGACAATATCGCCACCAACTCCTTTGGCATAGGGCTTTATGTGGTTAAGCATATCTTAAAACTGCACGATTTTGAGATGATAATTCAAAGTGAATTTGGGGTTGGCTCAACCTTTGGATTTAGGTATAAAACTTAATAATTATTAAACTAAATTTCACCAAAAGCCACTAAAACACAAAGATGAACTAAAATTAGCTAATTTTAATAAATTTAAGAATTTTATATAGACAACAATGTTTAATTTGCAAATAAGTATTTTTGATAGTAGTAATTTTATAATTATTGGTCATATCTAAAATGTGAATTTACGCTTAGGAATTTGACATAGTGCAATTAAAATTATCACCAAAAGCGTAAATTTTGGTATAAATTTATAGTAATTTTATTATACTTAAAATCATCATAAAGCAACCACTCAAAATATCTAGGTGTAAATAACATACTTAAATAAAAATTGCCTTTGCAAACAAATAAGCTTATCAAATTAGCCACAAAGGCAAATTTAAGCAGCCTAAATTTCACACCAAAAACGCATTTTCATATAAAAACTGAATTTTAGCTTTTACATAATTTTTAGCCAAAGACGCGATTTTTTCTTTTGAAGTTACAGTCCTATCTTCAATAACAAATCTAAATTTTCCATCTTTTTCTATTTTGATGAGTTCATTAACCAGCTCATCAAAACTACGCGTTCCATCAAAATATGGCAAAAACTCAAAATCTACATTCTCATCAATGCTAGCATTTTCATATTTTGGTGTAAAAAATGAGACTAATTTGCCATTTTGCTTAATATAATCTAAAAGTTTAAGATATGCTGAATCTATTTTTGGTTTGTCTTTGATAGATGGATTAAATTTCATCTCAAAAAGTTCGAAATTAAGCTTTTTAGCACAAAGCAAAAAGCACAGATTTTTATACATTTCATCAACTTCTTCTTTGCTATGATAATTTTTATACTCATCTATAAATTTGCCAACTTTTAAATTTGATGGATAAATTTCACTAAGTTTATCCAAAAGCTCACCCATATTGCGTGGCATATATTCATTATTTGTTAAGTTTTTGTATGCTTTTTGAGTAGAGTCGTAGCTAAATTTGCCATCCACAAAAAGCTCATCAAGAGTTTCATATTTGATATTAATCTCAGGATTTATCTCTTTGGCAAACTCACTTTTCACAAAAAGAGTTCGTCTAAAAGTTTTATTGGTGATAAAATCAATAAATTGCTCAAACTTAACTCTATCCTTACCACACTCTTTTTGCAATGCCTCTTTTAACTCACCACTAACTGGTGCAAACACAGAACTAACAATGTCAGCCTCACACAAAAACTCAAGCCCATACTCTCTAGCAATTTTGGCCACATCCTTAAAATAATCTGGATTATTCACATCTTCAAAATATTCGTGCATTATATAGCTTGATGGCTTATTAACCAAATTATCATAATACTCATCAATTGTTGATTTGATAAGATGGTCTTTTGGGTTATTTTTGAGAAATTTAAGTGTATCAAGGCC
Source organism: Campylobacter sp. (assembly GCA_022775765.1). GTDB lineage: Bacteria > Campylobacterota > Campylobacteria > Campylobacterales > Campylobacteraceae > Campylobacter_B. The sequence continues at coordinate 28,505 of JALFKC010000084.1, forward strand.
TAATTTAAACTTATCATCACTACTAATTTCTCTATCCAAGGTTCTAAAAAGCATAATATCTCTTAGAATTTCTTTGAATTTCCAACCCAGATATGTGTTGTATGATAGATATGCAATGCCATCTTTACTTAAACATTTACTAAATATTTTAAAAATACCATCTTTTACACTATCAGGCACCCAGCTATAAATTCCGTGAGCGATTATGTAATCAAACTCACCAAAACCATCATCTATCTCTAAGATATCTTTTTGATAAAATGAGATATTTTGAATGGCTAATTTTTTGGCTAAGCTTTTAGCCTGTTTGATCTGATTTTTGGATAGATCAATACCGACAACTTTTGCCGATTTATGTTTAAGTGCAAATGGGATGATATTGCCCCCACCCGCACAACCTATCTCAAGGACTCTCGCACTCTCAACATTTGCAGGGTTTAGCCCATAAATTAGCCCAGCTATGAATGAGTTTTCGGGCTGAGCTGTTTTGAAAACAGACGAAGTGTAAGGAATCTCGTCGTAAGCGTTTAATTTTTCCATATTTTTCCTTTACGAGAGCCTATTTGGTTCTAATTTTAACTGACAATTTGTGTGCTTCAAGCCCTTCGGCGTCAGCTAAATCCATACAAGCCTTGCTAAGTTCATCTATACCGCCACGGCTAATTGAGATGATAGAAGTTCGCTTGATAAAATTATACACCCCAAGCGGCGAGAAAAATCTCGCACTTCCACCTGTTGGCAATGTGTGATTTGGCCCTGCGATATAATCCCCCATCGCCTCAGGCGTATTGCTTCCCAAAAACAGAGCTCCTGCGTGTTTGATACGCGGTAAAATCTCAAAACTATTTTCACAAACCACCTCAAGGTGCTCTACAGCTAACTCATTCATTAAGCTTATACTCTCATCCATATCTTTTGTGATTATGATAGCAGCTTTATTTTCAATACTTTTAGTAGCGATAGCGGTTCGTTTTAAGCTTGGCAAAATTTTATAAATTTCATCTTTTACTTTGATAGCCAAACTCTCATCACTTGTCACCAAAAAGCTACTTGCAAGCTCGTCGTGTTCGGCCTGAGATAGTAGGTCAATTGCCAAAACTTTTGCGTCAGCAGAGCTATCAGCTATCACGCCTATTTCGCTAGGACCTGCTATCATATCGATATTTACTTCGCCAAAAACTAACTTTTTGGCAGTGGCTACAAAGATATTACCAGGACCTGTGATTACATCTACTTTTTGCACACTTTTGGTGCCGTAGGCCATCGCCCCAATCGCACTAGCCCCACCAAGTTTATAGACTTTCTTAGCACCCAAAAAGTGTAATGTCGCCAAAAGCAGCTCACTAACCTTTCCGCCTACTGCGGGCGTACAAACAACTATCTCTTTAACTCCTGCAACAACTGCTGGGATATAGTTCATCAGTAGTGAGCTTGGATAGGCCGCCTTACCTCCTGGGACATAGAGCCCTGCTCTATCAACTGGGGTGATTTTTTGCCCTAAAACTGTGCCACTGTCTTCAAAACTTAGCCAAGTTTTCTCAAGCTGTTTTTGGTGATAGTCATAGATCCTATCATAGGCTATTTTGATAGCGTTTTTAAGATCTTCTGGGGTTTTGTCATAAGCCTTTTTCATCTCATTTTCAGAGATTAAAAAGCCATCTTTTGGCTCCCATTTGTCAAATTTAATAATCTGCTCTTTTAACGCCTCATCGCCCCTAACTTTGATATCATCAAGTATTTGGCTAACTACTGGCATAACATTTGCCATATCTAAATTTGATCTATTAACTAATCTATCAAATTCATCCCTAAAATTTACTTCATCTGTTTTTAAAATTTTCATTTATCATCCTTTTTCTTTCATATCTTTTAAGTTGAGTTAAATTTCCTAAAATTCCACCTTGATGAATGTATAAGATATTTTTTGTAAATTTACTCAAATTTTCAAGCAGTGTCAAAAATCCAATCGGATCATAAAGCAGGTCAAACTCTATACCTGTCTCATCAAGTAAATTTCGCCAAATTTCATAAAGCTCTACTTTTAAATCCCCAAAATGGTATTTTTTGGGCGGATTTAAGATGGTTGGTTTTGGGCTATCATCTAGCTCTCTCATCTGCTTTAAAAGATAATCACTATCACCAACACAAGGGCAAGTAAAAACTCTAAATTTAGTATGTTTTGCTAGATATAGTGCACTCGCTCCGGTCCCACTTGGTAAAAATATATCAAACTCAAGCGAGTTTTCATCGGCAAAACTCTCAATCTCTTTAGTTTGAGCTTCAAATCCAGACTCAGCCTCTTTTTGAGCTACACCCTCTTTGATAAAGATAGTTTTGTCATCGCACAAGCTTTTTGCAAAACTCTCTCTATCTTTTGCGACAAAAAGCTTCATACCGTTTTCTAAGGCAAATTTTAGATTGCCTTGTGGATTGGCTTTTAGGTTTGATGAGAGATGACTAACCGCGTATTTAAACTCAAGCCCCTTAAGCTTGGCAAAAACGCTTAGGCTATACATAGCATTTGACTGCGATGAGCCATAGCTTACCACGCTATTATAATCATTAAGATCGCGGTTTAAAAAGTAGTGAAGTTTTCTAGCTTTATTGCCATTAAACTCACCCAAAAGGTCATCTCTTAAAAGATAAAACTCGCGGTTTCTAAACTTAAACCTATCAATTTTTGCTCGCATCATATTTTAAAAAGTTCTCTATCTCTTGCAAGGTTTGCTTGTTTGATATCATAAACTTAATCTCTATACGCCTACTAGCGTCTTTATCCTCAACCCCATCAACTATAATTGGTGACATAAAGCTTCGTCCGCTAGCGGTAAGATAGTGCTTTAATCTCTCATCTGTATTCCACGAATTTATAAAAGCCATCACAGAAAACGCTCTTTGTTGTGAAAGATTGAGATTATAGATATAATCCCCATCGCTATCAGTATGCCCTTCTATCACAATTGCGTCTAAATTTTGCCTAATATCATCGTCATTTAAAAGCGTATCAAAATACCTTTTTAGCGTATTTTGAAGCCCATCTTTTGCCTCATCTTTTAGCACATATGATCCCTTATCAAAAAGAACTGATGATGATAGAGTTAAAGCTCCAGTATCTTGGTCGATATTTACACTATCACCTAATGAATCTTTGATTTTAGAGATGATCTCAACCTTAATCCCGGCTAAATTTTGAATACGATTTTTGGTAATATTTAGGTCATTTAGTATAGTTTGCAAATCCTTATCTTTTTGAGAAATTTGCTCCATAAAATATGCAATTTTTAGCTCATTTTCAGATATAGTCTCGTTTTGTTCTTGATTTAGTGCTTGCAAATCCTTTATATATGCGTCAAGGTCGATATTTTGATTTTGCAAACTCTGCACTAATTTTTCAAGCTCATCAATCTGCACTACATAGATAGAATTTGATTTTTTGAGATCTTTGGTTTCAATATCAAGTTCATTTAGCCTATCGCTAAATATTTTGTTTAAATTTTCAAGCTCAGCGGTTTTGTTTTTTTCTAAATTTAACATTCCCAAAGTATTCAAAAAATCTTGCTGTTTTTGCTCCAAAGAGATTTTGGTATCGGCTAGGCTTGTTTGAACTAACATATATTTGACAATAATGCCACCCACTAAAAGTATAAATACAAAAAGCAGTCCCGCCATCAAGTCTGCATATGCGACCCAAAAATTCTCTCTTTCGTCATCTTTTCGCTTCATCATGGCTAGTCATTTTTTATATTTATTTTATCATCAATATTTTCAAGCGAGAGTTTAAGCTCTTCTACCAAATCAGTATTATCAGAATCTTTATACTCATCAAATTCACCCTTTAACTTCGCAATCTCATCACTAATAACTTTTTGAAATTTAGCATTTGATTTTTCGTAAGTATCGTTTATATCTTGTTTAACACTTGAGAGATTTTGTTCAAATCCAAACAAAGCCTTGCTAAAAGCGGTGGTTAGCTCATCTAATTGTTCTATTTTACTGTTGTTGTGGGCTATCATATCTTTATACTCTTTTGAGAGATTGCTTTGGATAATGGCGATATTTTTGGCTAAAGAGTCAATACTAGAGATAATTTTGGCTTGATTTTTGTTAAAACTATCTTCTATTTCAGCACTTCTAGCTAAGATATTTGATATATCAACAAGCTTTGAATTTGCCGATTTGATAGAGCTCTCTTCAAGTTCAATAATGCTTTTAAAATTTGCAAATTTAGCATTCAAAGCTGAAGTAAAATTCTCACTAAAATCCCCTTGAAATGCGTTGTTTAAAATATTAGTAGTTCGCTCGCTTTTAGAGATAATCTCGACCAAAAGCCCTTGAGTGATCTCTTCGTTTTGCCAAAAAAAGTTTCTCGTAGCGTTTTTGTATTTAAAAAGCAACTTTTCAAACCTACTCATACCCCTTTTTTCAAAATATATCCACCACAATGCTAAGAATATACCATAAATTGAGATATAAAATGCCGTTCCAACCCCGCCTAGAAGCTGAGCGATTTCAGTTTCAAGCCCATCAATATTGGTTGAAGAAAACTCAGGCATTGATATAGCAATACTAATAAAAGTTCCTAAAATTCCAAGCATTGGAAATACGCCTGAGGCGACTCTTGAGTAGTTTTCATTTCTAATATCTCTTACAAATTCCTCTACAAAATCATCAAATCCAGCATTTGATTTTTTACGATTACCGATGACGATGAGATGAGACATTATATAATCTTTGAGATTTTTTTTGAAAACTTCTATTCTATCTTCAAAAAGCCTACAACCATACTCAGCATTATGCCTTGCAACAATCAAAGCTATCAAAAGCAAAAATGCCATCATAACTATGCTATGAAGCTCAACTTTTAGCGATATAATATCAAAATATCCTAGTGCAAATACTACAAAAAATGCCACAGGTGCAAATATTATCTTTAGATAAACCCCTATTAAAGACCCGCCTGTATCATCAGGAACCAAAATGTCTAATGCGACTTCTTTACTGTTTTCCATACTCTCTCCGCTTAGTTTCTATTAAGACAATTTAGATCACTAAATGCAATCTGTAGTCTCTTTACCATACTCTCTTCGCCCATTCTTAGCCATTTTCTAGGGTCGTAATATTTTTTATTTGGCTTATCTTCGCCCTCAGGATTGCCGATTTGTCCTTGCAAATAGTCTCTAAATTTAAGTTCATACTCTCTAACACCATCCCAAAAAGCCCACTGAGTGTCAGTATCAATATTCATCTTTACTACGCCATAGCTAACTGCATTTTTAATGTCTTTGATATCGCTGCCACTTCCGCCGTGAAATACAAATTTCACTGGTTTTTCATCTTTTAATCCAAACTCATTTTTCACATAAATTTGTGAATTTTTAAGAATTTCAGGTCTTAAAACGACATTGCCTGGTTTATAAACCCCATGAACATTGCCAAAACTAGCTGCTATGCTAAATTTATCACTTACAGCACTTAACTCTTTGTAAGCGTAAGCTACATCACTAGGCTGAGTATATAAAAGTGAGTTATCCACGCTCGTGTTATCTACGCCATCTTCTTCGCCACCTGTCACGCCAAGTTCTATCTCAAGGCTAATGCCAAGCTCGCTTAACTCCTCTAAGTAACGCTTAGAAGTTGAGATATTTTTATCCAAACTCTCTTCACTAAGATCAAGCATATGCGAACTAAATAGTGGCACACCGTGATTTGCTTTAAATTTTCTACTCGCTTTTATAAGCTCATCAATCCAAGGAAGCAGTTTTCTAGCGGCGTGATCGGTATGCAAGATAACAGCTACACCATAAGCCTTAGCCATCATATGTGCGTGTTTTGCCCCAGCAATCGCCCCCATTACAGTGGCCTGTGGGCAGGTTTTGCCAGCATAAAATGAAGCTCCACCATTTGAAAACTGAATTATAACGGGCGAATTAGCTACTTTTGCACTTTCAAGCACTGCGTTGATAGAATTTGACCCTACTACATTTACTGCAGGTATAGCAAATCCATTTTCTTTTGCATAATCATAAACTTTGCTTACATCATCGCCACTCAAAACGCCCGGTCTAACTATATCTAATACGCCCATTTTTTCTCCTTATCTATATTCTACTTTTGATTTTTTTACTAAATCATCAGCTATTTTTTGGATATTTGCTTTGTATTTTTCCTCTTTTAAGACATTTTCTATATATTTTTTGGTCTCATCTAGTGTGAGTTGTTTTTTATCTTTATTATCAACTTTATAGATTACATGATAACCAAAATCAGATTTAACAGGGGTTTTTGAAATTTCACCCTTTTTAAGTGCTACAACTGCGTCAGAAAAAGGTTTAACCATCTGTTCTGGGGCAAACCAACCAAGATCACCACCTGATTGTTTAGCAGCTGGTTCGATAGATTTTTCTTTGGCAATAGCTGTGAAGTTGCCATCAAGACCCTCTTTTTTAACCTTAGAAAGTTTAGCGATGATATCTTTGGCCTCTTTTTCATCTTTGACTAAGATATGTTTTGCGTGAATTTGAGCTGGCTCTACAAAATTTGCTTTGTTTTCGTCATAAAACTTTTTGATCTCAGCGTCACTTACTTTTGTTTTAGCAAACTCACCTAGCTGCCAAACACGAAGTGCGATATTATCTTTTGCAATCTCAACTTCTTCTTTATAGGTTGCGTTGTTTTCAATGCCACTAGCTTTTGCGTGTTTAGTTAATAGATGAAACTGAATGCTTTTATCAATTAAATCCTTTTTTGCGTCAATTGGAAGTTGATTGATGTCAAATCCAGCTGGAATGCCTTGCAAAAGTGGGGCGACCTCGCGTTCTGTGATATTTTCGCCATCCACAACAGCAAAAACTTGAGCGTTCAAACTTAAAGCCGCAACTAGGCTTAAAGCACCAAATAGTATTTTATTCATACAAATCCTTTTAAAAAAATTTCTGCGATTATAGCTTAAATTCATTTAAAAATAGCTAATTTTTAGCTACAATTACGCTTATGAGAAGTAAAAAAGATATTTTAGAGATTAAAAAACTATTTTTAGATCACTTTGGCAAGCCTGAAACTGAGCTTAAGTTTAACTCACTTTATGAGCTTTTGGTATGCGTTATGCTCTCAGCCCAGTGCCCAGATAAGAGAGTAAATCTCATCACACCAGGGCTTTTTAGCGAGTATCCAAATATTCCTAGCCTAGCCGTGGCAAAACTTGGTGCGGTAAAAATGCTGATAAATACCTGTAATTTTTATAACAATAAAGCGACAAATTTAATCAAAATGGCAAAGTCTGTGATGGAAAATTTCGGCGGTGAAATTCCAAATTCTAGAGATGAGCTGATGAGCCTTGCAGGTGTCGGCAGGAAGACTGCAAATGTGGTGATGATAGAGTGGTTTGGGGCGAATTTGATGGCTGTGGATACGCATGTTTTTAGGGTTTCGCACCGCCTTGGGCTAAGCTTAGCAAAAACAGTAGATGAAACTGAAGCTGACCTTACAAAGGCGTTTAAGACCGAATTAAACTACCTTCATCAAGCGATGGTGCTTTTTGGGCGTTATACTTGTAAGGCAAATAAGCCAAATTGTGGTGAATGTTTTATGAGTGAAATGTGTAAAAGTAAGGATAAAAGAATTTAGATTTATGAAACTTCTAAATCTTGACAACCTTTAAGTTAAATTTGGGATTTTAAGTGAAACGCACTTCTCGTGCGTCGCAACGCAGAAATTCCAAATTTAACTTAAATACTGCCAATTTTATCATAAGTTATTTTTTAGATATCAAATTTGTTTTTTTTGAAACCTAAATTTCACTCAGATAAAATTTAAAGTTAAAATTTAGCTTTGCCTTTTTAATAAAATTTAGTCCAAATTTCGTTCATATAAATTTAAGGCTAAAATTTGGCTTAGCTTAATCTGAGCGAAATTTCACTATCTTATTTTTAAAAAAAATTCAAACAATGTAACAGAGCGGATTGTTTGCGAACGCAAACTACTATCCGCACTTCTAGCGTCGTCGGGGGTTGGGGATTTTATGGGGGAAGGGGAGCGACTTCGCAATTCAAGCCCCCTTCCCCCTTAAAACAACCTGTTTATTTTTTATTTTAATTTAAATTTACATAACTCTTGTGGTTATAGACAGAAATCTACAAGTATAAGGATAAAAAGATTTAAATTTATCAATTTTATATTTATACAATTAAAATATCGGTATATATTTTGAAGTAAACGAATTTAAATCTTAACATATACATTAATTTGATTAGGTCTATTTTGATATTGCATTATATTATTATTTTTTCTTCGAAGTCTTAAAGCCTCATTTTGATTTCTTATAGTTTTGTTATAAAAATCTTGTTGTTGCATTAACTCTTGCATTTTTATTGCCATTTGTTCGTTAGATATTTATCTTTCTTGTATTAATCTTTGCTGATATAAAATATAGTTTAATTTCTCATTGCTTAATTTGTCAGAGCAACCAATTAAACCATGCATAAAAAACTGTTTAAGCATTTCATTTTCTATATTGTTTTTAGCTTTATCACTCACATATTTAAGCTACAAAGTTATAACTTTCATCATTTCATAAAGATTTGTCTCCACCCATAAAATTTGATTTTTTGCATAAAATTTCTTTTTTATCTACCATTGGAAAATAAACATAATTAGCTAAAGGAATTAAATAAGATTATTTATTATAAAATTCTATAGATGGATACACATTCACTCTAGATTTAAATCTTTCCGTAACCTCATAATAGCTTATTGGTTTAGAGCAACCAGCCCAACCATTTTTAGATAAATTAATAAAATTTGAGATTAGCATATTAGAATTATCATCAAAAATTCCATTAACTTTATCGCTTTTTACCCAAAATACTTCATCAAATTTACAAAAATTTTGTGAAGTTTTAACTTTAATATTCTCTGGTCTTGTATCATATTTAGTTTCCAATGGAATATCATAAACCCTACCATTAACTATATCTGTTCCCATATTTAGATGCCGAAAATGTAGAACAACCAGTTAAAACAAAAATGATACCAAACAGCAATGTTAAATTTTTAAAATTCATCATTATTCTTTAATATATAAAATTTTATACTATAATAAATTCTAGATTTTATCTAGCTTATTATAAAATTTATATAAAATTAAAAAAATTGTTATTTAACCAACTTAAATTATCTACACACTTTTAACTATTTCATCAACTACTTTTAGTATTATATCAGCTGAACTTATCTCAAGCCTCTCCCCAATGCTATGCGGTGCAAAAATATTTGGGCCAATTGATGCGACTTTTAGGTTTTTGTCTTTTGCCAAAAACACCCCGCACTCAAGCCCAGCGTGAACGGCTGCAAATCTAGCATTTGGATTATATTTTTTAAGAACTTCTAGCACTAAATTTGAAAACTCATTAATCTTTGGCTTCCAAGGGGTGGTTTGATTTTCAAATCTCACTTCAAAGCCAAAGCTACGAGCCAAAGTCTCAGTTTCAAATTTGCTGTTTTCAAGCCCATCTTCGCTCATAGACCTAGCAAAAAATAGCACTTCAAAAACGGCGTCTTTTTTAGGCGAATTTTCAAAGACTTTTTCTTTTGCAGTGGATAAATTTATACTATCTTCAGGAATATTTACTTCAGTGTTAAACGCCCTAACGCCTTGCGAAAACGAACATAGCATATTTAAAAGCTCATCACTAAATGAGTAGATATTACTCTCTTTTTTACCTAAAAATTTAGCTTTGATAAAATTTGGGATATTCTTTAGCTCACTATCAAAAATAGCTTCTACTTTAGCGTTTGCAGCGATTGAGTTTCGCCTCTCACCTCCATCAAATTTAGCGATTTTACCGCCATTTTTTTTGATAAATCTAGCCATAAATTTAATAGCATTTGGGATATTTTCGTGAATTTGCGTTCCACTATGCCCGCCTTTAAACCCCTCTGTATTTAACTCATACAAATAGCCATTTTTAGGGACTTTGCTAACATTTCTACTAGCATAGATATCCACACTTCCTGCACACCCAATACTAACTCTATCATATTCTTCGCTATCAAGGTTTAGCAAATTTGAGCTTACAACCGCACCTTCAAACCTAGCAACGCCCCAAAGCCCCACTTCTTCGTTGTTTGTAAATATCACTTCAAGGTTAGAATACTTATCCATCATACACATCATCATCGCCACGCCTATGCCATTATCAGCTCCCAAAGATGAGTTTTTGGCAGATAAAAAGCCATCTTTTAAAGTTAGCTTGATATCCGGTGCGTCGCCAACACAGACCATATCGTAGTGACTTTGCAGGCAAATTTTAGGCTCACCTTTGATAGCGTGGATGTTTCCAGCCGTATCAACCTTAGCTAAAAAGCCCGTTTTTTCGCAGTGATTTAGCAGATACTCTCTTAACTCATCAGTTTCAAAACTCCCATGTGGAATAGCACAAATCTCTTTAAAATAGTCCATATAGGTTTTCATATTCTTTCCTTCTTAATTAAATTATGATAGTATATCAAAAATTTTTAAGGATTAAAAGTGAATTTAGATGATATAAGATATCAGAATTTAAAGGCGTTAGAGCTTGAAATTTATAAGGGCTTAAATTTTAGCATAGAAAATCTTAAGGAATTTAGCGAAATTTCTAGGGAATTTGAGCTAAATTTCGCTGATATTGTAAGCATTGATGGTAAAATTTCGCCTGAATTTAGTGATGAAATTTACCGCGTAGCCAAAGCTCTAAAACCGTGGCGCAAGGGCCCATTTAGGTTGTTTGATACTTTCATCGATAGCGAATGGCAAAGTTTTATCAAGTTTAATATTCTAAAGCCATTTTTAAGTTTAGATGGCAAAATTGTGGCTGATATTGGGTGCAATAACGGCTACTATCTTTTTAGAATGCTTAAGATGAATGCCAAAAAACTAGTCGGTTTTGACCCATCTATTAGGACGTTTTTGCAGTTTAAATTTATCAATAAATTTATAAAAAGCGGTATAAATTATGAGCTTTTAGGTGTTGAGCATTTGCCATTTTTTGAGCATAAATTTGATACGATTTTTTGTCTTGGGGTGATTTATCACAGAAGCGATCCGATTAAAATGCTAAAAGAGCTGAAATCTAGCTTAAATAGTGGCGGGGAAATCTTCCTTGATACGATGTATATTGATCTAGATTTAGAAGTTGCTCTAACCCCTAAAAATCGCTATTCTAAGATGAAAAATGTCTATTTTATACCAACGATTAAGGCTTTAGAAAATTGGTGCGAGAGAGCAAAGTTTAAAGAATTTGAGATACTAGCTACCAAAGAAACTGATGAAAACGAACAAAGAAAAACCGAGTGGATAGATGGCGAGAGCTTGGGGGATTTTTTAGATCCAAATGACAAAACTAAGACAGTTGAGAGCTACCCTGCCCCAAAAAGAGTTTATGTAAGGCTTAAGATTTAAGTCCTAGACATAACTAATTTAGACATTATATTGTCATCTAATTTTGATGACTCAGTCTCATAAAAATTACTATAATAATAAATGTCTATTTCTTTAGAAACAGCCGCATCGTAAATTTCAAGTATTTCTTTAATAAAATTACAATCAAACTTTAAGCCTTTTTGGTATATTCGAGATTTCATATCAAAAAGTCCTCTACCAAAAGTTATATTTTTAATCTCTATTTTCACAAATTGTTTATCGGTTAAAACCCTATTTTCTCTTTCATATTTCCAAGCTTTATGTTTTGTAGTCATAATTTTTTTAAACTTACGAGCAAATTCCTCATCGCTATTTATTGTTGGAAAATCACCAAAATCTAGATATTTTACTTCATCTGCTTCAAAACTAGGATCTAAGTCAAATTCTATCCTTATTCCCCTACTCGAATTTGCATAATGCGACCACATAAGAGCGTCTGAATAGATATCTATTTCATCTTTTAAACTAAAACAACAAATATTATTTTTATATCCATTCTCCCATATTTTTGCATTATAATTTTTCACTGCATCCACTTTATCACTTGTAATAATATATAGCCCTTCAAAAGGATCATTAAATTTATCAAATTTACCAGCATATAATTTATTGTCTTTTAAAATATCCATACAATGCTTAAAATCTTTTGGACTTCCAAGAGCTCTGTATTTATAATATTTACCACAATTTTCATTTTCACACATATAATTATCCTTTTTTAAAATTAAAATCTCACTTGCTAAATTTCCCGCGATTTATATAGCTAAGTATCGCTAGTAGTAGAGTTTGTGGCACAAATTTTGACATAAATACTAAAGCGTTATATGGAAAAGGAATTATCACTCTTTTTCTTGTCATAAATTTCTTATAAGAGAGTTTGGCGATATATTCAGGGCTATGCATAAGATTTTTGTTAAAAACACTTACCCCTGCAATATCAAAAAACCTAGTATCAACTGGACCTGGGCATAAAACACTCACAAAAGCCCTATCTTTATGATTATTTGAAAGCTTTTTGCACTCTTCATCAAGCCCAAGGCTAAAGCTTAAAGCGTAAGCTTTGCTTGCATAATATACATTCATAAAAGCCCCAGGGAAAAATCCAGCTATCGAAGCGACATTTAGGATTCCGCCACCATTTTTAAGGATATCTGGCAGAAATTTATGACACATTTTAGTTAAAGCTATGCAGTTTAAGCTTATCATATTTGAGTTATTTTGCATATCACTTTTGACAAACTCATCACCACTTCCAAAGCCAGCTGAATTTACTAAATATTTGATATTAATTTTGTTTATATATACAAAATCAGAGATTTTATCTATAGCATCATTTTCGAGCAGATCAATATCAAAAATCAAAACTTTTACATTAAAATTAGCTTCTAATTCAAGCTTTAAGCTTTTTAATTTTTCAAGACTTCTTGCAACCAAAACTAGATTGTGTGAATGTTTCGCAAATTCCTTAGTTAAGCACTCCCCTATGCCAAAACTAGCCCCACTTATAAGAGTAAAATCGTCCACTTTATTCCTTTTAACCAAAATGTTTTAAAATTTGCCTAATATTTGCTTGTTCAACCTTAAGAGTAGTTGAAGCTCCGTGCCCCGGATAAACTCTATAATCTTTATCCCATTTTAACAGTTTTAAAAGGCTATTTTTCATCTCATTAGCGTTTGAAAATGGAAAATCATACCGTCCAATACTGTTTTTAAATATGAAATCACCACTAAAAAGTAAGTTTTTAATCTCTATCATAGAACACCCAGGTGTATGTCCAGGAAAGTGATGAAACTTAAATCTAATCTCGCCAAACTCAAACTCATCACCATCGCCTACTAAAATATCGGGCTTACAGGGATTTTCAAGCATATCAAAAAAATCATTTTCCATCATAAAAGCGTCATCTTTAGGTGCATAAACCCTAACCCCATCTTTTTGAAATTTATAGTTATCATAAATATGATCAAAATGGCCATGAGTGCTTAAAATAGCAAGTATATTTGTAGTATTTTGCTTCACCCACTCATAGCTGTTTTGCCCCGCGTCTATCACAACTTCACCACCATCAATCTTTAAAATGTAACAATTTGTCACTGCAATGCCAAAAGCGTGAGAAATAATCTGCATATAATACCTTTATAATTTTTTTAGCTTAATTATAATACAATAGCGTAAATATTAACTTGGAAATTTAAATGGATTTTAAGAAACTAGAAGAAAAACTTATAGAGTTTTTGCAATCCAAGCAAAGAGAAATCGGCGTAGATTGCTTTATCGTGGGAATTAGCGGTGGGCTTGATTCGGCTGTGGTTTCAGCACTTTGTGCAAAAAGTGACATAAAAACTTATGGATATATCTTACCAACTTCGGTTTCAAGTGCCATAAGCTTAAAAGACGCAGTTAATCATTGTGATAAATTTGATATAGAGTTTAACATTATAAATATTGACTCTATTTTATCAGCCTATGCGAATGTGATTGATATCTCAGATATCCACAGAATGGCAAATTTAAGTGCTAGAGTTAGGGCAAATTTGCTCTATGACAGGTCGTTTTTTCATCGCGGAATAGTTGTAGGAACTAGCAATCTAAGCGAAAGAGTGCTAGGATATGGGACGATTTATGGGGATTTGGCGTGTGCAATAAATCCAATCGGCAATATCTTAAAAACCGACCTTTTTAGCTTTGCTACACACCTTAATATAAACGAAGCAATCATCTCAAAGCCCCCATCAGCCGAACTTTATGATGGTCAAAGTGATGAGAGTGAGTTTGGGTATAAATATGAAGACATTGACAAAATTATCAAAATTGCGATAAAAAACAGTATGGAATTTGACAATATTATAGGTGACATAAATTTGATAAATTTTGTCAAAACTCGCTATGAAAATAATAAATTTAAGCTAAAAATGCCAACTATAGCTGAATTTTAAAACTAATATAAAAATTTAAAGAAAGGCAATTATGTATAACATTCCACTTTACAAACCTTTTAAGTCACAAGTTGGCTTAGACCTTATCTCGCAGGTGGTAGAAGATAACGACACAAATATCATTTATGAGCTAGAAAAAACACTTATGGATTATTTTAATGTAAGCCATGTGATATCCACAAACAACGGCACTTCCGCAGTTCATCTCTCACTTTGTGCGATGGAGACGAAAAGAGCCGATAAGTTTATATGCTCTGTAAATTCATTCCCAAATGTCGCCCAGTGCATTAGACATTTTGACGCTGAGCCTATATTTGTAGATATTAACGAAGATGATTTTAATATCAATCTTGACGCTTTTGAAAAAACCATCAAAGAAAATCAACACAAAAAACTAAAAGGTGCTTTTATCAACCATGTAGCAGGTCAAGCAGCAGACCTCAAAGAGCTCTCAGCGATCGCTAATAAATACGGCGTCAAAATTATCAACGACGCAAATAAAGGCGTTGGACTAAACTATGAAAACACCAAAATTGGCTCTTGCAAAGACGCCTTTATATCGTGCTTCCAAAACCACAGACAGACCAAACCTAGCTTGGCAAATGCTGGATTTATCACCACAAATAGCGATGAGATTAGCGATATGGCTAGGCTTTTAAGAAACTACGGATTAACTACCAAAAACCTTAAAAATCAGTTAAATTACGTATATGATATAGTTCAAATCGGACAAAAATATGATATTGACGCTATCAGTGCAGCTTATTCTTTGGCTCAATTTAAAGAGATAGAAAATCTCACTCAAAGAAGACGAGAGATAGCTGAAATTTATAGCAATGAACTTGCCGATTGCACTCATATCACGCTTCCTGCTGCTAAAAAAGATCATATTTTTACTGAATTTATTATCAAAATAGATAAAAATAGAGATGAATTTGCAAAACAATTAGAAGAAAAAGGGATAGAAACTGGACTTCATTATATACCAATTCACCTACTAACATATTATAAACAAAAATATAATTTTAAGATAAATGATTTTCCATCAGCTCTTAAAGTATATTCACAAATTTTATCTCTGCCAATATATGAGAGTTTAAGTGATGAAGAGGTGCACTATATCTGCAAACAGATAAAACTCATAGCCACTAGCCGTGCATACTAAAATATATTTTTGGGTGAATAGATATTTTTATTCACCCAGTGCGTTGCAAATTTTATTAGCAGTGCTACTCTTGCCATTTAGTTTAATTTACTCTTTGTTTGTAACAATTAAAAAATTTACAACTAAAGAGATAAATTTTGATGATTTAAAAATCATCTCAGTTGGAAATTTAGTCGTTGGTGGTAGTGGTAAAACACCACTTTGCAAGGCGATTTACTCATTACTTTCACCAAAATTTAATGTTTTCATAGTTTTGAGAGGCTATAAAAGACAAAGCAAAGGGTTATTTGTAGTTGCAAATAATGGCAAAATTCTCACACCAGTTAAAATAAGTGGCGATGAGGCGATGGAATACGCTATTTTTGGTGCGAATGTAATCGTTAGCGAAGATAGAATTAAAGGCATCCAAAAAGCTAAAAGTTTGGGGGCAAAATGCGTAATACTTGATGATGGATTTGGTAAATTTAAGATTCAAAAATTTGACATTTTACTAAAGCCAAGCGTAGAGCCAAAGCTAAGCTTTACCTTTCCAAGTGGAGCGTATAGATATCCGCTAAGTTTTTATAAATTTGGCGATTTTATCCCCCAAAATAGCGATATTATCAAAAGCTCATCCATCACCAATCAAACCACTAAAATGGTCCTGGTTTCAGCTATTGCAAACCCGCAGCGTCTAGGAGAGCATTTTAGCAAATGCGTTGGCGTAGAGCTTTTCCCAGATCATCACAGCTTTAGCAAGGATGAGCTACAAAATATACTCAAAAAATACCAAGCCACTTCACTTCTGGTTACAATGAAAGACTACGCTAAGATTAAAGAGTTTAATTTGCCCCTTTCTATCATAGAACTTCACACAACTTTAAGCGATAATTTCAAAGAAATTTTATACAATTACACAAAGGAGATTTATGCTTAACAAAATGCAAATCGCAGATGTAATAGTTTCAGCACTTCCTTATATAAGGAAATTTCACGATACAATTTTTGTCATAAAATATGGCGGTGCAGCTCAAATCGATGATGAGCTAAAGGCTAAATTTGCCCAAGATATCACGCTTTTAAGGATGGTTGGCATTAAAGTTGTCGTAGTTCACGGTGGTGGAAAGGATATAAACTTTTACCTTGATAGGCTCGGTATCAAAAGTGAGTTTAAAGATGGGCTTAGAGTTACATCAAAGGAGACGATGGAGGTAGTTGAGATGGTGCTTGCTGGCAAAATCAACTCGCAAATCACTTCATATCTCAATGATAACGGCACAAAGGCTATGGGAATTTGTGGCAAAGATGTCCATTTAATGGAAGCTGAAGCGTTAAATTTTGAAAAATATGGCTATGTTGGCAAAATCAAAAGGGTCGATACCGATACCATCAACTATCTTCTTGATGGTGGGTATGTCCCAGTCATCGCCCCTATCGCATTTGGCACAAACTCTCAAACTTTTAATATCAATGCTGATTGGTGTGCGAGTGCTATTGCAAGAGAGTTAAAAGCTCAAAAAGTGATATTTCTTAGTGATATCAAAGGCGTACTTGATAAGGATGGCAAGCTCATAGCAAAATTAAACAAAGATTTAATAGATAATCTAAAAGATGATGGCACAATAAATGGCGGAATGATTCCTAAGATCGATTCTTGTTTGGAATGCGTTTTAAATGGCGTAGAGAGTGCTCAAATCATTGATGGCAGAGTCGCACACTCTCTTTTACTAGAAGTATTTACTGACCGTGGGGTGGGGAGTATGATTACATGCTAATTCAAACAACTACTGATGATTTAAATGTGGCCAAAAATATCGCCAAATCCCTACTTTCAAACTCACTTTGTGCGTGTGTGCAAATTAGTAAAATTGAGAGCTTTTATACTTGGGATGGTGAGATTAAAAATAATAGTGAGCATTTACTTAATATTAAAACTACTGCGAGTTTTGAGAGGGTTGAGAATGAGATACTAAAACTTCACAACTACAAAACACCTGAAATAATCGGAATAAATTTAGATAAAATCAATCAAAATTATAAATTTTGGCTAGAAAAGGAAAGTAAATGAAACTTATATCAACTAGAGATAAAACCCAAAAAGTCAGCTTAAAACAAGCACTTTTAAATCCTAGTTCAAATTATGGTGGGCTTTTCGTGCCTAAGAAATTTCCTAAATTTAATGAAGAGTTTTTTGATGAATTACCAAATTTAGATTACAAAAGTTTAGCTCTTAAAATTATATCTTCGTTTAAATTTGATATCGATTTGGAAGTTTTTGAAAAAGCACTTCAAACTTATGAGAAATTTGACGATCCAAACTGCCCGGTAGCTATCAAACAAATCGGGCAAAAACTCTATATCAATGAGCTTTATCACGGACCAACTAGAGCTTTTAAAGATATGGCACTTCAGCCATTTGGTAGCATATTAAGCCATTTGGCCAAAGAAGATGACAAAAATTATCTCATAATGTGTGCGACAAGCGGTGACACAGGCCCTGCTACACTTGAGAGTTTTGCCAACAAAGACAATATCAAAGTCGTATGTCTCTATCCAGCTAATGGAACAAGTGAAGTTCAAAAGTTACAAATGGTAACAAATAGTGCAAAAAATGTAAAAGTTATCGGAATAGAAGGTAATTTTGATGACGCACAAACTGCACTAAAAACTCTGCTAAATGATAGTGATTTTAAAACATCTCTAGCCAAAAATAGTCTCAGCCTAAGTGCAGCAAATTCGGTAAATTTTGGAAGAATTTTATTTCAAATAATTTACCATTTTTATGCAAATGCGTGGCTTGTGAAAAATGGCATTATAGACAAAGATGAAAAATTTGATATTGTGGTCCCAAGTGGGAATTTTGGTAACGCTTTGGGTGCATATTATGCCAAAAAAATGGGTGCGAAAATCAAAAAAATAAAAATCGCTTCAAACTCAAACAATGTTTTAACAGAATTTTTCAATAAAGGTATCTATGATATTCAAAACAAAAGTTTAATCAAAACCATAAGTCCTGCGATGGATATTTTGATCTCTTCAAACATAGAGAGGCTTTTGTTTGATAAATTTGGCGATAAAGAGACTAAAAAATTTATGGAAAAGCTATCTAACAATAAAAAATATCGCGTCAATAAAAATGCATTTAAAACATTTAATGCTAAAAAGTGCAGTGATGATGAGTGTAGCAAATTTATCAAGCAATACGCAGATATGGGGATTTTGATTGATCCACACACTGCAACTTGCTTTAAATTTAGCCCAAAAAATAGACCTATGATTATCACTTCAACTGCACACTGGGCGAAATTTACCCCATCGATGATTCACTCTATCAAAAATAGAGAAATTCAAAACGAAAAAGATGATATGATTAACCTTGCAAATGAGTTTGATGAGAGCCTGCCAAAAGCCATAACTGGGCTATTTGACAAAGAGATAATTCACAAAGATATACTAAAAACTAGCGAAATAAAAGATAGAATTTTAGATTGGATAAATAAATGATAATAATACCTGCAAGACTAGCTTCAACTAGATTTAAAAATAAAATTTTAAAAGAGATAAATGGCGTTCCTATGTTCATCGCTACAGCCAAAAATTGCCAAAAAGCTGACAATATCTTAATAGCAGTTGACGATGAAAGCACACTTAAAATAGCTCAAAACTACGGCTTTGACGCGGTTTTGACAAGCACAAATCACCAAAGTGGTAGCGATAGAATTAACGAAGCTATTGATAAATTTAAACTAAGAGATGATGAAGTAATCATAAATGTCCAAGCTGACGAGCCATTTTTTGAGAGTGAGAATTTGCTTAATTTTAAAAAATTTTCAACAAATGCTATTTTAAAAGAGGGTAAATTTATGGCAAGTTGCTACAAAATAGCCAGCGAAAATGACGCAAAAGACCCAAATTTAGTCAAAGTAGTTACCACTCAAAATGGTGACGCACTCTATTTTTCTCGCTCACTCATCCCATATCCAAGAAATAAATATAGCGGTTACAAAGCTCACATTGGAATTTACGCTTATAGTCAAAAAAGCCTTAGTGAGTTTTGCAAATTTAATGAGAGCGAACTTGAAAAAACCGAGAAATTAGAGCAGTTAAGAGCCCTGCAACACGGCAAAACTATAGCAATGCTTGAGATTAAAACCTCTAGTTTTGGAATTGACACTATTGAAGATTATGAGCGAGCTTTAAAAAGCATTAATTAAATTTAGATATAAGGTTTAGTTTTATAGGCAAAATGTCTATTTTTATATAGGAATGTAATGTATGAATATTTCGCTTTTTAAGCTATTTTTGCCAATTTATATCGATATGATGCTTCGTCTTGCGACGATTTTTATAAATACATATATGATAAGCCGTATCAATGTAAGTCTAGTTGGTGCGATGGGTGCTGGCAATCAAATTTTTACTCTATTTGTTACGATTTGTAACTTTTTGGCAGTTGGGTGTTCTGTGGTAGTTGCTCAAGCAATCGGTGCTAAAAGACGCAAACTAGCCATCAGAGCCACTCACATAAGTATCGCTTTTAACGCTATTATCGGGCTAATAAGCGGAATTGTAGTGCATTTTTATGCCAAAGAGATCTTACACCTACTTCAAATACCAGATGAAGTTTTAGAAGAGAGCTACCACTATCTAAAAATCTTAGCAATTGTGTTTGCATTTGACGCAGTTGCGATAGTTGGATCTACCATAGTTAGAGTTTATAATCACGCCACAAGTATGATGGTTGTAACGATTATTATGAATATAATGACAGTAATTATGAACTATCTAGTGCTTTTTGAGCCATTTGGACTTCCATATTTGGGCCTTGAGGGCGTGGCGTATTCCACTGCAATTGGTAGGTTTTTCGGGGTGTTTATGATAATGTTTGTGCTTGTTAAAATCGTAGGGATGAGAATTTACCCACGACTATTTTTTAGGCCGAACTTTGATATTTTACGCAAAATTTTACGCATTGGACTTCCAAGTGCTGGTGAAAATCTACTCTGGATAGGGCAATATATGGTCGCTTTTAGCTTTGTAGCGAGTATGGGTGAGCTAAGCCTTACAGTTCAAACCATCTACTTTCAAATTTCATCATTTATCTTTTTCTTTGCAACATCTTTAAGTATAGCAAATGAGGTGATAATTGGGCGAATGGTTGGTGCCAAAATGCTCGATACTGCGTATAATAGAGCGTTTAAAACTCTCAAAATTGGGCTATTTTGCACCGCCATCATAATGGCTATAGTGTTTCTTAGCAGATACCAGATAATGGATTTACTAAGCGTAAAAGGTGAGCTAGCTAGCATAATGTTACCACTTTTCACACTTTCAATTTTTCTAGAACTAGCAAGAGCATTTAATATCATAATGGTTAACTCACTTCGTGCGAGCGGGGATGCTAAATTTCCATTCTATATGGGGATAATTTTTATGTGGGGTGTGTCACTACCGCTTGGATATTTTTTGGGAATTCATCTAGAAATAGGAATTTTAGGCGTTTGGATGGGCTTTTTAGCTGATGAGTTTTTAAGAGGATTTTGTAATACTCTAAGATGGAGAAGCAAGGCGTGGCAAAGCAAAACTCTAGTATAACCATTGATAATATCCCTATCCAAATCCAAAAAAACGCCCGTTCAAAACGCATAAAACTGCGTATCACTTCTAAAAAAGAGGTGATAATGAGCGTGCCATTTTTTTATAAAAAAGAGTATGTATTTGAGTTTGCAAAGTGCAATCTTGAGTGGATTAAAAGCAATCTAAACAAAATTCCTACCCCAAAAAGTGATGAAATTTGGATTTTAGGAGTTAAATTTAAGCTTAAATTTGATGATAAAATTTATATAAATTTTGAGAATTTATCCAGCAATATATCAAAAAACAGTTCAAATTTAAAATCAAATTTTGATGAAATCATAAAATTGTGTGAAATTTTGCAGCCAAATTTAACCAAAAATCTCATAAAATATAAATCTGCTATTATAAATTTAGAGAGTTTATTAAACTTGCCAAACAACAGCCTAACTATAAAAAACAGTCAAATTTTAGATGAGTTTTTAAGAGCTATTTTGTTAAAAAAAGCATTGGAATATATCATTAAATTTCGCCCACAAATCTCGCACCCAATAAACCATATAACTATCAAGCAAATGACCACGCGTTGGGGAAGTTGCAATAGCAAAAAAGGATATATTAATCTAAACTTAAGCTTAGTTCATCTCAAAAAAGAGCTAATAGAATATGTGATTTTGCACGAGATGACACACCTAATTTTCCCACATCATCAAAAAAGCTTTTATGAGTTTTTGGGTGGGATTATGGGGGATTTTAGGCAAAGAGAGCTAGGATTAAAAGGCAAATTTATACGCTAAAGGTTAATAAATTTGCCAAATTCACCACAATTATTTTGCAATCAAAGCAAATTTTTAAATAGAGTTTTATCTAAATTTACGATTTTGCTATCTTTGTTGCTTTTTAAATTTAAATAGTCATATCCACTTTTTATGCTACTTAAAACTACGCTTTTTTGATTAGTATCAAAACTAAAAATATTTGAATTAATCTTAACTAATTTTTTCATTGTAACTGAATTATCATTTATTCCGCTAACGCTAATAAAAATAGTCGTATTTTTAATGCGTTCTGGGTCTATAATCTTGATATCACTAATATTATCATCGTGAAATGTAAGCCCAAAAGCGTTTATCACAAAAACGGCAATCAGCAAAATTTTCTTTATCAAAATAACCATCCTTTCATAAAATAAACCTTATTATACCACTATAAATTTAATAAGTTTGTAAATTTATGTTAATTTAAAATGCTGTTTATAAAATTGAATAATTTTATAAACTAAAAGCTTTGGAATATTTTATTAAAATACACCAAAATTACTCAAACTCATTTTGACACGAACAATGCAGTGAGCCATTTTGCCTGATAAATACCCTTGCATCAACTCCCACTACTTCTAAATTTGGCAGTGCTTTTTTGAGTGAGTTTAGAGCATACTCATCAGCTTTCTTATCCCCATAAAGCGGCACTATTAGCCCACCATTTACAAAGACAAAATTTGCATAAGTTGCCGGTAGTCTCTTACCTTCAAACATCACAGGGCGAGAAATTGGAAGCTTTAGAAAGTTAAATCCAGTTTGCTTTAGCTCACTTTCCATATTTTTAAGCTCAGCGTAATGCAAATCACTCTCATCATCGCACCCGCTAAATGCGATGGTATCAGGGGTGATAAATCTAGCCAAAGTATCGATATGAGAGTCGGTATCATCACCCTTTATAAAGCCATTTTCAAGCCAAATTATTTGTTTTAGTCCAAAAAGCTCACTTAAATTTGCCTCTATTTCAGCCCTGCTTAAATCGCTATTTCTATTATCATTTAGCAGGCATTTTGTTGTGGTTAGCATAACGCCATCCCCATTAAAATCCACGCTACCACCCTCTAAAATCATATCTATTTTTTTGAAATTTGTTATATTTTTTAGTCTAAAAAGTTCGTCATTTACCGCATTATCTAGGCTACTTTGAAACTTTCCACCCCACGCATTAAACCTAAAATCATAGCTGATTTTTTGCTTTTCATCTTTTGCGTCAATGAAACCATAATCTCTTATCCAAGTGTCATTTGTTGGAATTTGATAAATTTCTATATTTTTAATTTCACTTAGAAATTTGCTCGCAAAATCCCTATCATAGGCTATTACACTAACTTTTTGAAACCTAGAAGCTGTGCGTATAAAATCCTTGTATGAGTTTAAAATCTCATTCAAATATGGTTTCCAATCTGTATTTTCGTGTGGCAGGGCAACTAAGAGAGAGCGTTGTTTTTCCCATTCGGCAAATGCTTTCATACTTTTCCTTAAATTAATCTATTTTGTGCGTGATTATATCAAATTTTAAAAAACAGCGAAGTTAGACTATAAATTTAAGATATTTTTTTAAAAATATATTTAATTAATATGTATAAAATAGCACTATTTTAAAGTATTTTATCAATATTTTTAAATTAACATATATTTATACTATACAAATGTTAAAGAAAAATTTATATATTTTAGGATACAATTACTCTTTTAATTAAAAGGACAAATTTACAGTATGGATTTTGAATTTATATCAAATTTTACACCTATGTTTGTTAAAGCTGGAATTTTGACACTAAAACTAGCGTTTTTAGGTATTTTACTCTCTATTATTATAGGCTTTTTATGCACCTATATTCGCTACAAAAATGTGTCTATTTTAAAAAGCATCGTTGGAGGGTATATTGAATTATCAAGAAATACCCCGCTTCTAATTCAGCTATTTTTTCTATATTATGGCTTACCAAAACTTGGTCTGTCTCTTAGCTCGTTTCAATGTGCTGTGATCGGTCTAGCGTTTTTAGGGGGAAGCTATATGAGTGAGAGCTTTAGAACTGGCTTTGAAGCTATCAAAAAAGCTCAAATCGAATCAGCGATGAGCCTAGCACTTAGCGAAAAGCAGATTCTGTTTTATGTGATACTTCCAAAAGCTCTAGCTATAGCACTTCCATCACTTTCTGCAAATGTGATTTTTTTGCTAAAAGAGACCTCGATTGTTAGTATTATCGCTCTAGCGGATTTGGTTTATGCCGCAAAAGATGTCATTGGGATATATTATAAAACTGGCGAAGCACTCTTTATGCTAACAGTTTCATATATAATCATCATTTTACCTATCTCACTAGGGCTTACTTATCTTGAAAAAAGGCTTAGCTATGCTAGGGGATAGCGTTATATTTACTAGTTCAAACATTTCGCGTCTTTTAACTGGCCTTGGAATTACGCTTGAGATTTCGCTAATTTCAGTGGCTGTGTCGCTTGTATTTGGTTTCGTACTTGGAATTTTGATGACTTCCAAAAACAAGCTAATTTACGCAGTTCTTAAGATCTGCCTTGAAATTGTTAGGGTTATGCCTATAATCGTATGGCTATTTTTGGTCTATTTTGGGCTTAGCAAAACCCTTGGCGTGCATATTTCAGCCGTAAATGCGTCGATATTTGTATTTAGTATTTGGGGTGTGTTTGAGATGATGGATTTGGTGCGTGGTGCAATTGTTAGCATACCAAAACATCAATACCAAAGTGCTGAAAGCTTAGCTCTAACAAAGGTGCAAATCTATATCTATGTCATCATCCCGCTCGCTACCAGACGGCTTGTCCCAGCGTGCATAAACCTACTAAGCCGTATGATAAAAACCACCTCTGTGGCTGTACTAATCGGCGTAGTGGAACTAGTCAAAGTCGGTCAACAAATCATCGAAATCACAACTCTAAAAAACGATATGGCACCTTTGATAGTGTATGGACTGATATTTTTTATCTACTTTTTGATCTGCTATCCCATATCAAAACTATCAAAAATACTTGAAAAGAGATGGAATTAATGGATATCTTACAAATTAATAAAATCAACAAATTTTATGGCAATCTTCACGCTCTTAAAGATATAAGCTTAAATATAGCTGAAGGTGAAGTGGTGGTGATACTAGGGCCTAGTGGGTGTGGCAAAAGCACTCTACTTAGGACAATTAATGGCCTCGAAGAGATTCAAAGTGGCAATTTTGTAATAGATGGTGAGTTTATAGACAAAAGCTTTAAAAATTGGCGTCAAATTCGCCAAAAAGTCGGAATAGTTTTTCAAAGCTATGAGCTTTTTGACCATCTAAATGTGCTTGATAATGTCATTTTAGGCCCTACAAAAGTTCAAAAAAAATCCAAAGATGAAGCGATCAAAACCGCTAGATACTGGCTTGAAAGGGTAAATTTAGCCAACAAAGAGCTATCTTATCCAAAAGAGCTAAGTGGCGGTCAAAAGCAACGCATTGCGATAGTTAGAAGTTTGGCGATGAATCCTGAAATAATGCTATTTGACGAAGTAACCGCAGCTCTTGACCCAGAAATCGTAAGAGAGGTGCTTGATGTTATGCTAGACCTTGCAAAAGATGGCCGCACAATGCTAATTGTCACCCACGAAATGGCGTTTGCAAGAGCGGTGGCTGATAGGATAGTCTTTATGGATGCGGGCCACATCGTTGAGATAAACACCCCAGAAGAGTTTTTTACTTCGCCTAAAACCGATAGAGCGAAGAAGTTTTTGAATATGTTTGAATTTACAAAATAAATCTTATAAAGGAGAAAAAATGAAAAAATTTCTAAGTCTTTTCATAGTTGCGTTCGCACTATTTTTTACAGGTTGTTCAGGTGGCAGCGAGAGTTCAAACAACGCTTCAAACACTACAAATACAAACGAAGCAACTTCGTCAGACAACGCTTCAAGCGAGGCAAAAGCCAAAAAAACTTCGCTTGATACCATAAAAGAGCGTGGCTTTGTCAAAATCGGCGTTTTTGGTGACAAACCGCCATTTGGCTATATTGACGCTGATGGAAACAACGCAGGCTATGACATTTACTTTGCAAAACGCATAGCAAAAGAGCTACTTGGCGATGAGAACAAGGTAGAGTTTACCGTCGTAGAAGCAGCAAATAGAGTTGAGTTTATACTCTCAAACAAAGTCGATATAATCCTAGCAAATTTCACCGTCACACCTGAGAGAAAAGAGGTGGTGGATTTTGCACTTCCTTATATGAAAGTCTCGCTTGGAATTGCAAGCGTTGATGGCAATATCACCGATGTTAGTGAGCTTGAGGGCAAGAATTTACTAGTTAATAAAGGCACAACCGCCGATATATTTTTCACCAAAAACTATCCAAATATTCACCTTACCAAATTTGACCAAAACACTGAGACATTTGCTGCTATGAAGGACAAAAGGGGTGACGCGATAGCTCACGATAATACTCTACTTTTTGCATGGGTCAAAGAAAATCCTGAGTTTAAAGTAGGTGTAACAACTCTTGGCGGCATTGATACCATCGCCCCAGCAGTTAAAAAAGGCGACGAAGCTCTTAAAAATTGGCTTGATGAGCTAATAATCAAGCTTGGAAAAGAGCAGTTTTTCCATAAAGATTATGACACTACTGCTAAAGAGTTTTATACTGATGATATCAACCCTGATGATGTAGTCATAGAAGGCGGCAAGATTTAGGCTAAATTTAGCTTACTAGAATTGCAAATTTACCAAGTCCAATATAGATTTTGGTAAATTTGCTCTTCAACTTTTAACTCTTTTTTGGCTTCTATCTTGACATTGATACTTTTAAGCAATTAAAAATTTGCAATTGTGGTTAATCATAAATAATAAAAACATTGCTTTTTAAGTTTTGCAACTTTACAAGCCAAATTTATGCGAAATCTAACCCCCTGCAAAATTTGTAGGGGGTTATAAAATTACTTTTTTATAGAGCATTTATTTAAAAAGTAACACGCTGGACAAAAGCCAGTAACTCCTACTATCAAAGGCACAAGTCCTAAAAGTGCCCACCAACTTTGAAATCCAAGCCAAAAAACCAAAATCCATAAAATTCCGATTAAACTTCTAATAATCCTTGTTTTTTTACTTAACATTATTTATCCTTTCTAAAAATTTTATACAAAGGGCAGTAACCATAATACCCAGTTAGCAAAGGTATCAGCCCCAAAGCCCACCACCAGCTAGGAAATACAAATCCAAATATAAAAAATATAATCCCAGCAACAATCAACCTAATAGTTTTATCTAAAACACTCATGCTCTCCCCCTTAACATTCCTTTCATCACCATAGGCTTAAAAGCATAAAGCTTAACAAGCCAGCTCATATAACTCTCTCTAGTTGCCCCAAATGCTGGTGCACTAGGCGCAATACCATCCCAATCAAACTCAACCATAATAGCCTTACCATATCTTGTGATAAAGGGACAAGCTGTGTAGCCATTATAACTCTCAATAAGTGGTTCTCCCATAATATGATTTACTATATTTTGAAATACAAGTGGATACATCTTTCTAACACTAGCACTGGTTTTTCCAATTGGCGTTCCTACGATATCACCTATACCAAAAATATTTTCATACTTTGAACTTTGAAGTGACCTTTTATTAACTGCTAGCCAGTTGAGACTATCATTTTCATTGGTAAGTCCAGCTTTAGCTAATAGCTCTAAGCCTGTTTGTTTAGGTGGTAAGTGAAACCAGTCATATTTAACTTCTATATACTCTTTTGCTACTTTTTGTTCGCCATTTTCTTTATATGGCATCCAATGCTCAAAAATTGCTAAGTTTTTATTTTGATCTATTTCAACTATTTGATGATTAAAAGTGTATTTTATATCCCTTGATATCATAATTTGCGCCATCGCAGCTGCGTATGTAGGATCGCTAAAAAGAGTTGGTCCGCCAGTGTATAGATGAACACTACCTTTGTCTCTATTTTTGGCTCTACTTAGCCTAGCTTCACTCATACAAAGCATTTTTTTATTTGCACCGCTACATTTCATCGGTGTTTTTTGGTCAGCAAAGATAGCCTTGCCACCATTTTGTGCAAATTTTTCCATAAGAGTGTTTGTTTTGATTGCCCCATCTAGCGTATAAATAGATGATATATTTGAATTATTACTATTGATATCTTCAAGGCTAAGTCCTTTAACTGCTTCAAACTCATATCTAACACCAGTTGCAACTACCAAATAATCATAACTTAAATTTGTGCCATTTTCTAATGTTATGAAATTTTCACTTGGCTCAATGGCGATAGCATTTTGTCTTATCCACTCAACGTCTTTTGGGATAAGACCCTCTTTGTTAAAAATAACATCATCTTTACTATAAAAACCTATAGCCACAAGTGTAAATCCTGGCTGATAGTAAAAAATTTCTTCTTTGTCAACTAAAACTATGTCTGAATTTGGTAAATCCCTACTTAGTTTAGCCGCTAAACTAATCCCTGCAAGGCCCGCACCGATGATAACAATTTTTTTCTTAATATCTTTATATTTTTTCGCTTCGGCCTCTTGTGGGATAGCAAAGCTACCCATTAAAGCAATTGAGCCAAAAATTTTTAAAGCATCTCTTCTGTTTAAAATGCTCATCGCAAACTCCTTAAGATTTTTCGTAGTATACTGTTTTAAAAAGTTTGCTTGTGTGATAATGTTACAAAGATAAATTTACAATAGTAATGCTGCCTTTATTTTGTAAAATTTCTCCATCATTTTGCATCTCTTTTAGTATCCTGGAGACAGCCTCTCTTGCTGAACCTAAGTGCATAGCTATCTCTTCGTGGGTGATTTTAATTCTGTTATTACTACTATTTTCAAATAAAAAGTGCCTTATTCTCTTTGTAAGTGGAGTAAAAAGTGCTTGTTCCATCGCCTTAACAGAGTCTGAAAATCTAATCGCCATAAGATCTATGATATGGTTTTGAATAGTGGTGTATTTAAAACTTAGGTTTTTAAAAACCTCAATTGGGATAATGAGAATTTCACAATCATCTATGGCACTTAAATTCAGATTTGAGCTAAAATTTTTTATAAAACAATCATTACATATAAGGCACTCTTCACCACCTTTTAGCGTAAAAAGAGTGATCTCTTTAAGATTATCCGAAACTAAATAAGCCCTTAAAAAGCCAAATTTCAAAAAAGCATATCCATAGCAAACATCGTTAAAATAAAGAAATTCGCCCTTTTTTAACCTTTTTGTGTAGCTTTTTGTTAAGACTAAATTCGAGTCTTCAACGCTTAGATTAAATTTATCTATAAATTTTTGATTTAAAATATCACTATTACTTAACAATACTTTCCTTTTTTGGCTGACATTTTACTAAAATATATGTAACAATATCACTAAAAATTTTTATTTTACCCGATAAAATTTGAGAAATTTTGAATGGAGCATTTATGAAAAAAATTACAAATTTTCCAATAATGTTTTTCGCATCAACCATGGGATTTGCTGGTTTTACCATAGCTTTTAGAAGGTTAAATTTAATGTTTGAGATCTCAAATTTAGCCTTTTTGGTTTTAAAATACTTTGTTACAACCCTTTTTGTAATTATAACTTTTTTATATATTATCAAGATATGTCTTAATTTAGAGGGGTTTAAAAAAGAGTTTTCTCACCCAGTTAAGATAAATTTCTTTGCGGCTTTTGTGATATCCTTGCTACTTATAGCAACGGTGTGGGAATATGGGCTGGTACATTATCTATTTTACTATAGTGGGACATTTTTGCTTACTTTTTTGACTCTATATACTATCTCTTTTTGGATAAAAAATCAGATAAAGCTAGATAACTTAAACCCAGCTTGGTTTATACCGATTGTGGGGAATTTAATAGTTGTTTTAGCTTCTAATCAAAAAGCTTTGTATCTGTGGTACTATTTTAGCGTTGGAATGTTTTTTTATGTAGTTTTGTTTGCTATAATTTTTTATAGAGTGGTTTTTTATGACGCTTTAAATCAGAAATTTACACCGACATATTTCATACTTTTAGCTCCTCCAGCTATCGCTTTTTTGGGTTACACAAAGCTAATTGGCGAGTATGACGCTTTTTCATATTTTTTGCTTAGCCTAACGCTATTTTTTCTATTTTTGATAATTTTTATGTTTAAAAATTTTTTAAAGCTTAATTTTTATCTTTCGTGGTGGGCTTTTACATTTCCATTAGCAGCCATAACTCTAGCTTTTTTTAAAGCAGCAAATTTGGATAAATTTTTCTTATATATGGGAATTTTTAGTTTTATAGCCCTTAGTTTGTCTATCTTAATCGTTACATTTTTTACCATATCAGCTATCATAAAAGGTAAAATTTGCATTGAAAAGTAATTTAAAAGGCTCTAGCCTATCACCCATTTTTTAATAAATTTAGATCAAGACAACTTAAGCGGATTTTCTCTTATCAGTTTTAATAGAATTTGATATAAATCTTTGTCATCTTTATTGATATAATACCCAAACTCACACTCTTTTAAATGTAATATAAAATTATCTCTTTTTATACCTTTTGAATTTACTTAATCTTAATTTACAATATCCCCAAAAA
>JALFKC010000085.1 GCA_022775765.1 Campylobacter sp.
CCTTTTAAAAGTAAAGATTTTAACTTTTTTTATCCATATTCTTATATTTAAAATGGGAATTTTAATATTAAACTTAAACACTAAAAATGCCAAATTCCCATTTTATATACAAATCTGTCCCATTTTAAACGCGGGATTACAAAAATATAGCTCTACAAGATATGATTGATTTTAGAAACTAATAATAGAAACTTTCAGACATAATAAATATTAAAAATAAGCTTTCTTTAGATAAATTTTAGTAGTTTGTTTTAGATTTTAGTTTTATATTTTTGCAAATAAAGTTTTTATAATAAAGCTCACAACACTTTAATATAATAGTATTCAAAGCTTTTGATATGTAATTTAAAGTTAAAAACTATATGGCGCAGCGGACGAGGCTCGAACTCGCGACCTCCGCCGTGACAGGGCGGCATTCTCACCAGCTGAACTACCGCTGCACCGTATAAGTGGTGTCCCGCGTTGGATTCGAACCAACGGCCACCTCCTTAAAAGGGAGATGCTCTACCGACTGAGCTAGCGAGACAAGATGGTGGTCGCTATAAGACTCGAACTTATGACATCCACCTTGTAAGGGTGGCGCTCTACCAACTGAGCTAAGCGACCAACGAATTAAAGATGACATTATACAGGCTATTTTATAAAAATTTGCTTAAATATAAGAAATTTATGAACTTTATTTGAAATATGGTATAATTACGCAAAAATTATGGAGGCGGAATGAGGAAAATTTTGATAGTTTTAGCTATTTGTGTGATAAATTCATCCGCCTACACTACAGACCAAATTTACTACGCTATAAATTCGGTCGCCAAAGAGTATAAAATTTCACCTAAAATTCTCTATACTATAGTTAAAATCGAGAGTAATTTCAGACCATTTGCTATCTCATTTTTGACAAACAAAGAAAATGCCGAGTATTTCAAAAGCCTAGAATCAAGGCAAGTTAAAATCACTATCAGCAACTATTCTCTTAATAGGTCAAAATGGGTTGTTGCCATTCATCCGTCTAATGAAAAAGCCGCCAAACAAATAGCAAAGCTTTTGGTTGAGGATGGCTTTAGCGTAGATGTGGGGCTAGGTCAGATAAACTCTATAAATTTTACAGTTGCTGAAATTGATAAGATTTTTGACCCAAAATATAACCTCAAAAAGGGTGCTAAGGTTCTAAGAGATTGCTTTGATGCGAAAAATGGCGACTTAGAATACACAATAGAGTGCTATAATTATGGTATGCGAAACCGCGGTAGTAATCCGTATTATAGGCGATTTTATGAGCATTATATTAAGAAATTTTCAAATTAATCTTTTAATTTTAGTAGCAAATTCAATCTCTAATAATTCACAACCATCTTTCATAATAGCTTGTTTATAATATATTTTTGATATACAATCACAAGTGTTCTTGTGAGTATTTCTAATATTCTTTTAAATTTCAAAAGTTTAATTTAATATATTTAAAATAAAACCGCACAATAAATAATGCAAATAACGATTTTTGCAAGCCAGCAATTGTATAAATTTGTTAAATGCTTAACCTTATAAATAGATATTAGCCACCAAATGGCAGCTAAATTTACTCTTCAAGTAGTTTTGTGGTGATAACATCCACGGTGTGCTTTTTGATCTGTTTGTATTGTTTGCTAAAATACACTTCAAACATCTCTTGACTATTTATCGCTATGGCGTCATTTGGAATAGATTGCTTAGTATATTCGCCATCGCTTTCAAGTGTATAAGCAAGGACATTGTCGCTTAGTTGAAGCTTAAGGATATCGTGAAGTTTGTCTTTTAAATTTTGTGAAAAAATAGGCGTCATCAACTCAAGCCTTCGCTCTAAATTCCTAGGCATCCAATCCGCACTTGAGATATAGTACTCAGGGTTTGAGTGTTTAAAATAAAAAATCCTTGCGTGTTCAAGGTATTTGCCAACTATAGAGATCACTTTGATATTTTCGCTAAGTCCCTCTACACCAGGCCTTAGACAACAAATTCCACGTACTATTAGTTCGATTTTGACCCCAGCTTTATTTGCGTCATATAAGGCCTTTATCATATCACCATCCACAAGAGAGTTCATTTTGGCTACGATATGCCCTTCGCTTCCTGCTTCTATCTCTTTTTTTATCATATTTAATAGGCGTTTTTTGATCTGCATAGGCGACATAGCCAAATTTAAAAGTTGGCGGTTTTTATTATAGCCTGATAGTATATTAAAGAAATTTGTTATATCTTTTGCAAAGCTTTCATTGTTGGTAAAAAAGCTAATATCGGTGTAAATTTTAGCACTGCTTCCATTATAATTTCCAGTGCCAAGATGCATATAAAACTTAAGCTTGTCATCTTGTTTTTTGATGATTTGAGTGACTTTTGCATGCACTTTAAAGCCTGTGATTCCATATATCACATGAGCCCCTGCACTTTCAAGCTCTTTTGCCCAGTGAAGATTATTCTCTTCATCAAATCTAGCCTTTAACTCAACCATCACCGTAACTTGTTTGCCATCATTTGACGCGTCTATTAAGGATTGAATAATAGGTGAGTTTTTCTCAACCCTGTAAAGCGTCATCCTTATAGAGATGACTTTTGGGTCTTTTGCGGCTTCTTTGATGAGTTGAGAGACTGGATCAAAACTCTCATATGGATGATAAATCAAAGACTCTTCCTTGTCGATAGAAGCAAATATTGATGTGTTTTCATTAAATGGTGGTAAGGTTTTAGGCGAGTAGTGTGGATAGCCTAGATATGAGAAGTTTTTATTGCCAGCAATCTCCCAAAGCGCATCTATTGTCAAAGGTATATCATAATAGTATATATCTTTGTAAAAAACCTTTGTATGAAATATAAGGAAATTCAGTATATCTTCATCAGCATCTTTTTGGATTTGCATCCTTACAAATGCACCTTTTCGCCTTAGTTTTAGCCCCTGTTCTAGCACTATCATAAAATCATCGGCTTCTTCTTCTTCTATGATTATATCAGCATTTCTTGTCATCCTAAAAGGTGCAGAAGCCAAAAGTTTATATCCAGGAAAAATCTCTTCAACATGTTTATGGACGATAGTTTCAATAGACACATAGACATTTTCTTCAACGCTTACAAACCTTGGAAGCACCCTTGAAATACGCACTAAGCCGAAATTTATATGCTCTTCGTTATTTTTGTCAGCAAGCTTAACAGCTAGACAAAAGCTTAGGTTATTTAGGTGCGGGAAAGGGTGAGTTGAATCTACAGCTATTGGGACTATGATTGGCAAAATATGTGAGAAAAAATAGCTATCAGCATTTTTTTTAAGAGACGGGCTAAGCTCATCGTAATTTTTGATAAAAAGGTTGTTTTGGGCTAAGTTTTCTACTTCGCTTTTGTATAAATTTTGCAAATTTTCTTGTTCATCAGTTAGATAGCATCTTATCGCCCTTAGCGTATCAAGTGGCGTTAGCCCATCATCACCATCCATTGTAATCCCAGCTGCAAAAAGCTGCTTTAGCCCTGCAACTCTAACCATATAAAACTCATCTAAATTTGTAGAATATATCGCTAAAAATTTAAGCTTTTCAATTGGCGGGATATCTCTTTTGCACTGAGATAACACCCTTGAATTGAACCTTAGCCACGAAAGTTCTCTATTGATAAATTTACTATTTTGGCTTAATTCTTGCATAAAAACTCTCCTTTTGGATTTGAAACTTGGCTATTATAACTAAGAAAAGTTTCATTTTGGAAATAATTTGGCAAAATTTTTACATTTATAAATTTTCACACCAAATTTCACAATAAATACTTCAAAATCTAAATTTACGAATTTGTGAATTTAGAAAATACAGGTTTATCTATATAAATTCTATATAAATAAACCTAATAATTTAGCCATTTTTGCCACTTCTAAGCGCTGGATTTTTTGAACTAACCATCCACTGCTTTACAAAAACACTCAAATACAAAATCAACGCTATAGTATAAGACATAATTTCACTAGAAATAAAAGGTAGATATTGAGTGCATAGATTAGGCACCATAGCCAAAGGAACAATAACTAGCATTATAACTCTTTCTAAAAAACTGCACCTTGCTACAAACCATCCTTGAAGTGCACTAGCAAATGCAAACATTCCAACCAAAGCCATAACAAAAATCACAGCAATCATCACAGGGTCTGATATCCAAACAATCGTCTTTGGATCGTATGGGTCAACAACACTTTGTATAAGTAAGAGCTTATTATTAAAGAAAAATGCAAATGGTAAAATTACAGTTCTTAAATCATAAAAAAATCCTTGGACGCCAACAGTTACTGGATTTGCTTTTGCAATTCCAGCAGCTGCATATGCTGCGATTCCAACAGGTGGTGTATCATCAGCCAAAATTCCAAAATAAAATACAAACAAATGAACCGCAATTGCTGGTATAATAAAGTCATTTTTACCAGCTAAAAGCAGTATTACAGGTGCAACAAGGCTAGATACAACTATATAATTCGCAGTTGTAGGAAGTCCCATTCCCAAAATTAAACTCATCACAGCAGTTAGCAGTAGAATAAAAAATATATTATTACCAGCTAAAGCCTCAACAACTTCAGCTAAAACCTGACCTATCCCAGTTAAGGATATAGAACCAACTATCAGTCCAGCTACAGCTGTGGCTATGGCAACCGTAACCATATTTTTTGAAGCTCCAACCATTGCCCAAAATATATCACCAAAACCTATATAAAAGTCATTTTTAGTAATTTTTTCTTTGTATATAAATTTTGCTACTGGAGTTTGGACTATCATCAAAACAAATAGCACACAAATTGAGTTAAAGGCTGCTGAAATTGGCGATTCTTTAGCTATCAAAAGAGTATATAACAATACAAATATTGGTATTAAATAGTGAATGCCACTTAGAATGATTTTTATTTTTGAGATTTTTTTCTCATCTTTTATACCCTCAAGCCCTAATTTGCAACTTTCCAAATGAACTATAAAAAATAGACTTGCATAACATACAAAAGCAGGAATTATAGCCGCTATCATAATATTAGTGTAGCTCATTCCTAAAAATTCAGCTATTATAAAAGCAGCTGCACCCATAATCGGTGGCATTAATTGTCCATTAACCCCGGCAGCAACTTCAATAGCACCAGCTTTAGTGCTTGTAAGACCGGCTTTTTTCATTAATGGAATTGTAAATGTTCCAACAGTTACTACATTTGCAGTAGAACTTCCACTTACCATACCTGTTAAACCACTTGCTATTACTGAAGCTTTTGCTGGCCCACCTCTAAATCTACCAAGCAAAGCAAAAGCCACAGTGATAAAATACTGTCCTGCACCAGCCCTTTCTAAAAGCGAACCAAAAAGCACAAATAGATAGATAAAACTCGCACTTACACCAAGCGGAACTCCAAACACACCCTCTGTTGTCAAAAACATATGACCTGCTAATTTATTAAAACTAGCACCCTGATGTGCGATGATATCAGGCATATATTGTCCAAAATAGCAGTATAACAAAAACAAAAATGCTATTATTCCCAAAGCTGGTCCTATCATTCGCCTACCAGCTTCAAACAAAATAAATATGGCTATAAATGAAACTAAAATATCAAAATTTGTATAATCTCCTGGTCTTTGTGCAAGCCCATAAAAATCTAAAAATGGATATAGAACACAAAGAGTTCCAAATATTAACATTACATAATCATAACACGGAATTTTTTTAATAGCATTTTTATCCTTACTAAAAGGAAAAAGCATAAATACAATGCAAACAGCAAAACCAAGATGAATCGATCTTGCCATAACAGTATTTAGTGGAAAATAAGCTATATAAAGCTGAAAAACTGCCCAAAAAAAGCAGACCAAAGTAACTATCCAAAAAAGCACTTTTGATTCAAACTCTCTACTTTTTACTTCCAAAACTTGTTCGTCTTTTTTAGTTTGCTTATTTTCCATCTAAATTCCCCTACTATTTTAAAATTCCAGCCTCTTTAAATTCAGCTTCAGCAGCAGGGTGAAGTGGAGCACTTAGCCCTTCTACCAAAGACTCTTTTGTAACTAAATTTAGTGCTGGATGAAGCTTTTTATACTCGTCAAAATTATCTAAAATAGCCTTTACAACTGCTCTTACCGAACTATCACTTTGGTCTTTACTAGCTACCAAAACAGCCTTAACACCGATAGTTTGAGTATCATGATCAACACCTTCATAAAGATTAGCTGGAATAGTTCCCTTTGCAAAATATGGGTATTTTGCAAGAAGCTCATCTATTTGAGGGTCATCAATCCCCACTAAATCAATTGGCAATGAATTTGCAGCATCAGTAATATTGGCAGTAGGATGCCCTACAACATAAAAATATCCATCTATTTTTTTATCTTTTAATGCCATAGGACACTCTTGTGCTGTCAAAACACCGCGGTGTCTTAAGTCTTTAACATCAAATTTATAAGCATCAAAGACTATTAGACCAGTAACTTCGTTGCCACTTCCTGGGTTTCCTACATTTATATTTTTGCCAGATAGGTCGTTATAGGATTTGATACCACTCTCTTTTGAAACCACAAAAGCTAACATTTCAGGGTAAATAGACAACACAGCACGAAGATTTTGATCGCCTTGACCCTCAAACTTACCTGTTCCATTGTATTTGTCATAAACAACATCACTTTGAACAAAGCCAAAATTTAGCTCGCCTTTTAGGACATTATTGACATTATAAACGCTAGCACCTGTTGATTGGACTGAGCATTTCATATCTTTATTCATATTTACCAAACGGCATATCGCCCCACCAACTGGATAATAAGTTCCTGTCATTCCACCAGTTCCTATTGATATAAACTCTTTTGCACAAAGTGTGCTAGAAGCGATAACTAAACTCGCAACAATTGCTGAAAATCTTTTCATAATCAACTCCTTAAAAGGTAATTTCAGTTTAATATTAGCAATTATTGATTAAAAAAATCTATAAATTTTGATAATTTTTGTAAAGATAAAACTATATTGTTAAAAAAAGTAACATATTTGTAATTTAAATAATCTAAATTTAAACAATACTTTAGATTAAATCTCTATATAATCTAAATTTATAATTTAGTTAGGGGGATTTTTAAATTGATAAAAAAAAGAATAAAAAATTGAGTAAATTTTACACAATCATTAGACATTTATGCAAACATACCATATTTGTTTCTAATTTGTAATCAAAAAGATATGTCCGCAAATTCGCAAAATTTGCAAACTTGCGGAATTATAAACTTATTTGACATTTACCTTAAAGGTGTTAAGTTTTTTAGTTGAGTTTTTGGTGTATTCTCTGCCGTCATAGTAGCCGACATTTTTATACCCTATAAATTTCTTCTCTTTTACAGGATAATCTTTGCACCCACCTTTGTCTTTTGTAGAGTTTTGCACCCTATTGCCAGCCGCACCACCAAGTATGGTTCCTGCGATTGTTGCAGCGGTTTTGCCGCTACCACCACCTATTCGAGAGCCAAGTACACCACCGGCTGTAGCCCCTATAGCTGTTCCTAGGATATTATTTTCATCCCACTCTTCATTGCACCTAGTTTCAGTGGTTGTCACAGTTTCATAAACCGGAATACTCTCAACGACTTTGATATCCACGGTTTTTGCAAACGCTAGGCTTGAGGCTAAAATAAACATTAAAGATAACTTTTTCATATTTTTCTCCTTAAAAATTGCTCTATTTTACACTCAAATTTTAAATATTAGCTTTAAATTTAAGTGTATTTAATCTTTCCTTAGCCATCAAAGTGATATTCTCTTCAAAATTATAAAACCTAAATCTATCGCCGTGCTGAACCCTACCATCTAGCAAATCGCCTGATTTACGCTCATTAAGATCTATTTTAGCCACTTCAAATCCATCTATAGTATTAGCAAATTTTACTAGCCTTTGTGGGGTATCTTTAAGTTTAGTAAAAAGATAGCACCATCCAAGCCCACCTTTTCTACTAACCCTGCCACGAAGCTGATGAAGCGTGGCAAGCCCAAAGTTTTCAGCCCCAACGATTATAATCGTGCTAAGGCGAGGAAGCGAAATCCCAACCTCAACGATAGTTGTAGCTAAAAGTATATCACCGCTATCTCTAAACTCCCTTAAAATCTGCTCTTTATCTCTATCCTTGCCGTGCGTTACAAAAAGATTTTTGAAGCGTTTTTGCCAAAATGGCGTCGCTTCATTTAGGCTTTGATATCTATTTAGCTCGCTTTCTTCAACCAAAGGATAGACAATTATTACCTGTTTGTGATTAGAAATTTGAGTTTTGATATGCTCTAGCATTGCCTTAAAATCACTATTTTTAGCGATAATAGTCTGAATATTTTTAGGATATGGCATCTGCTTTAAAAAGCTAAAGCTAACTATTTCAGATTCTATTAAGCTAAGAGTTCGTGGAATTGGGGTAGCACTAAACTGCAAAAAATGTGCTCTAAACTCACCATCTCTTGTGAGTTTGTCGATTTTTTGGCGTTGATTTGCCCCAAAGCGGTGCTGTTCATCAACCATCACCAAAGGAAGCGGTGGCAAGGTTTGATAAAGAAGCACATGCGTCCCAATAATGAGATCAAACTCATCAAAATTTGCTATCTTATCGCCACTTTGCACGAGCAAAACCTTGCAAGTTTTAGGAAGCAAAGAGATAGCTTCATTGTAAATTTGCTCGCTTAAAATACTAGTTGGTGCCATTATAAGCCCCTTGCCTGCCATTAAAAATGCCCCAAGCATCACTAGAGTTTTGCCACTTCCAACATCACCCATTATCACTCTTTTGCTAGCTTTTGAGCTTAAAAAGTCATTTTTGATATCATTTAGTGCATTTAGTTGATCATCAGTTGGGCGAAATGGCAGACTCTCAATCCAATTTTCAATCTCATTTGGACTAAATTTTCTAGCCTTAAATATGGTCTTTTTCTTGCGAAGTTTTTGCATATAATTTAAAATTTCTATAAATTTTAATATGTTTTGATGAGCTCTGTTTTCGCCTAAATTTGAGATGATTTCAACGCTAAATTTATCGTTTTTGTGAATATCAAGAATAAATTTTATCTCATTATCGTTTAAATTTGCCCTTTTTAAACTCTCATAATTTAGATTTTTTGTTAGCTCTTTTATAGTTTCTGGTTTGAACGTGGCTTTGTATTTTGGCAAAATTTGTCCTATTTTGGTGACAACTTTGGGATTTACAAACTGAAACTCTCCACCATAAATCCCAGCCCTAGCGTGAATAAATAGCTCCTTGCCACTGCCAAACGCCCCATAGTGCCACTTTTTAGCGTGAAAAATAACGACACTTACTTCCATCTCCCAGGTCTTACACCAAGCTTTGATTATAAGCCTACCAGGCGTGGTGCGGTAGCTTTTGCACACTATCTCAACCGTGACTTCGCCATTTGTTGGCACTTCGCTCAAGCTTAAATCATCATACCCATAAGGGATAAGAAGTGCGATATCAAGTATGCTAAGATTTTCCATCACACAAAATTGCAAAGCTAAGCAAACTTAGCTCATTTCTAGCCTTAATAAACGCATTGAGCTCATCAAGTTTGAGATTTTTAATCTTTTCAAGCTCGTTTTCAAAGTCACCAAATTTATAGCCATTGTAAAACTCATTTTGCCCGATATTTAGCCTTTTAAACATAGTCTCTTTTTGAAGCACTACGCTTCCAAGCAAGAAATTTTGAGCCTGTTTTAGCTCATTAGAATTAACGCCATTTTGGATAAATTTGGCTATTTCATCCTTGATTATCTCTATTGCGTCATCTTTGTTTTCATTTTTGGTCTGCAAATAGCCTGAGAATTTCTTCATAGATGGATTTAAAACAGCCCTAGAATACACCGAATACGCGTAGCCTCTTTTGACTCTAATCTCCTCCATTAGCCTACTTCCAAAGCCACTTCCGCCAAGTATAAAATTTGCCACCAAGCTTAGATGTCTCTCATCAAGGCTTGCATCAAATGGCGAACCAAAATATATATAAGCTTGCTCACTATCCTTGGTAATGATAGCTTTTTGAGGCTTACTAGAGGTATCAATAAATTTAAGCTCTCTTTTATTTCTAGTGCTAAATTTAGAGAGAATTTCGCTTAAATTTATCTCGCTGATTTCACTATCGCCACCAAGAACTACAAATAGATTATCAAGGCTTAAAAACTTATCAAAAAACTCTTTTATATCATCAAGGCTTGTCTCATCAATGCTCTCGTTTGTTCCAAGAAGTGGGTATTTAAGGTTTATATCTGGGTGAAGAAGCGAATTTAATTTAAGCGAAGACAAAAGGTCATACTCACTCTCAAGTCCTGCTATTTCGCCCTTAATCTGAAGCTTAAGACGGTTTAAAACCTCGTCCGTTAAATTTATATCATTTATCAACTCGCTAAAAAGCCTAATCGCGTCAGAGAAGTTTTGTTTAAGAGATGAAATCTCAATGCTAAATGTTTCATTGCCAGCACTCGCTTCAATACTTACAGCCTTTATCTCAAGCTCATCTATAAATTTATCACCTCTGCTTTTTGTGCCCTCTTTTAAAACTCTAGCACATAAATTTGCTAGCCCAAGTTTGCTTTCATAGATATGCCCACTGCATCTAAATACAAGCCTCAAAACGCTAACCGGAAGCGAAGCGTCTTTTTCAAAAATCACTGGCACATTCACGCCATTAACTAAAATTTCTATCTTTTTCATCTGTAAATTTCCAATATATCATAGTTTGTATTTCTCTTAGCAGGGATTTCACCAATATCTTTAATGAGCTC
This sequence comes from Campylobacter sp., assembly GCA_022775765.1. Taxonomy (GTDB): domain Bacteria; phylum Campylobacterota; class Campylobacteria; order Campylobacterales; family Campylobacteraceae; genus Campylobacter_B. The sequence continues at coordinate 10,763 of JALFKC010000085.1, forward strand.
TATCATCTCATCTTGATTCATCCTAAAGCTAGCCCCTGCGGCTTTGACGACATTTTCTTCCATCATCGTTGAACCAAGGTCATTTGCACCAAACTTCAGAGCCAATTGCCCGATATAACTACCTTGAGTAACCCAACTACTTTGAATATTTTTAAAATTATCCAAAAAAAGCCTTGCAACTGCAAGAAGCCTTAGATAGCGGTTTGAGGACTGTTTTGGCAAATTTGGATACTCTTTGATTAGCCTAGTATTTTGCCCTTGAAAACTCCACAGAATAAACGCTCTAAAGCCGTGCGTGATATCTTGTAAATCTCTAAGATGATTCCAATGTTCTACTATCTCACGTGTAGTCTCAAGCGTGCCAAACATCATAGTAGCTGTGGTTTTGATACCGAGTTCGTGTGCTTCTTTGTGAATTCTAAGCCAGGTGGCGGTATTAGTTTTTTTGGGTGCGACAAGCTCTCTAACCCTATCGCTTAGCACCTCAGCCCCAGCCCCTGGCATTGAGTATAGCCCTTTGGCTTTTAGGCGAGATAGCACCTCTTTGGTTGAAATTTTGCTAATTTTGGCGATATATTCAATCTCAATTGCAGAAAATCCGTGAATTGTAATAGTTGGATAATGAGTGGCTATGTATTCAACTAAATCCTCATACCACTCAATTTTAAGCTTTGGGTGAACCCCGCCTTGAAACAAAATCTGCGTTCCACCAATTGCAATGAGCTCTTCAATCTTTTTGCCAATCACTTCAAAGCTCAAAATATAAGCGTCTTTTTCATTTACATGGCGATAAAACGCACAAAATTTGCAATCCACCCAACACGCATTTGTATAATTTATATTTCTATCTACAATAAAAGTAGTAATTTTATCAGGGTGAAGCTCAAGTTTTTTCTCACTCGCCATCACCCCAAGATCTGTTAGATCTGCATTTTCTATCAGATCAATCGCCGCATCTATACTAAGTCTACTCAATTTTTAATACTCCTTATTTTAACTTTGCTATTTTCTACCATCTCTAAAATTTCTACTCTCTCACCGTCGCTAAACTCATCTATATTGTCAGCTTGAAAATAGGTGCCTTTATAATAGACCATCTTATCTTTTATCACGCCCTCGCCCTTTTCATCCAAAAAATTATCTTTTAAATTTGAGCTTTTGTTAAAATACTCTTTGATCGGTTTTTTAAGCGTAAGCAACAAAACAAAGCTTATCACAAAAGCTATTAAAATTTGCAAATACCACTCAATATATATAAAATAGCTAATTATTCCAGCGATAATAAATCCAAATCCAAAAAATATCGCTACAAAGCTTAGTGTAAAAAGCTCAATTGCGATAAATCCTATCCCAACACTAATAAGCGTTAAAAACCCTATCATTTTTGCTCTCTTTTTGTGGCTAGAAAATCTTTTAAAATGCTAAGCGAGCCGATGAGTTCAGTAACTTCATATGGCACCACAACTTTATCTTTGGATGGATTTTTGCTAAGTTCATTAAAGGCCTTAATTCTATCTATCGCCAAAAGATACTCAGCACCTTTTGGTGAGTTGCCAATCGCTAAAGTGATATTTTCTATCGCACTTGCTTGACCTAAAGCTATGGTAATCTGTTCGTATTTTTTCGCATCCGCCATTCTCTCAATCGCTTCAGCTTCCAAAACTTTTTCTTGTTTTAGTGCTTCAGCGTTTCTTATGAGAGCTTCTTTTTTGGCTTGAGCATTTAACTCAATCGCCCTTTTTTCTCTCTCGGCTTTCATCTGTAAATTCATCGCCTCTTCTATATCTTTTGGCACTGAAATTTCAGAAATCTCAACTCTCATAATCTTAACACCCCAGTTATTTGCTGCGTCACCTAGGGCTAGTTGAAGTGCTGAGTTTAGCCTATCTCTTGATGAGAGAGTCTCATCAAGTATCATCGTGCCTATTTCGCTTCTTAGAGTTGTCATAGCGAGATTTGAAATCGCGTCTTCATAATTTTCTACATTATAAAACGCCATCTGTGCGTTGATGACCTTGATATAGACTATTCCATCCACGGCGATATTGACATTGTCTCTAGTGATGACTTGCTGTTTGTAGATATCAACGAGTTGTTCTTTGGTGCTAAGTCTAGCTTTTGGAACATCGATTATTGGGACAATGAAATGAAATCCACCATCTAAAACTGTGTGAAACTTACCAAGCCTTTCAATGATAATCATATCGGCTTGAGAGACGATTTTGATACACATTTTGGCAAAAACCGCTATAAAAAAACAAACTACAACTATAAAAGTTAGAAATTCCATCTCATCTCCTTTGGAAATTTTGGTTGATTATAACAAATTTTAGGTATAATCCGCATAAAAATTTAAGCGTGGTGACTCGTGAGCGGACATATTTTACTTTTAAAATCCAACAAAATCGTAAGAACTCTCTCAACTATCCAACTTATCTGCTACTTTGGCGGATGGTTTAGTGTAACTGGCGTATTTACACTACTAACAACTCTTGACGCCCCCATTTGGGCTATTAGCCTAAGTGCGGCGATGCATTTTTGCCAGGGGTTGTGCTAGCACCATTTAGCGGAATAATCATTGATAAGTTTAAACCTTATCCTATGTTTTTACTGTTTTTGTGTATTCAGTGTGCTACTGCAGTGCTTTTAGTTTTTATAGATGATATGAGTTATTTCTGGCTTTTAGAGTTTTTGATATTTTTGAGAATGGGAGTCTCTGCGATATATTTTCAAATAGAGATGAGCTTGCTTCCAAAACTTCTAAATAGAAGTGATTTAAAATTAGCCAATGAAATTCACTCAGTCATCTGGGCTGTTTCATACACCGCTGGGATGGGGTGTGCGGGGATTTATATACATAAATTTGGAATTGATAGCTCGTTTTTGTTTGACGCAGGGCTTTATGTGATAGCAATATCTATTTTATTAACCCTAAAGCTTCCTACTTTTCCATCAAGGCGTTTTGTAAGTGTCAAAAATATGCTAAAAAGCGGCTTAATGTATCTTAGAAAAAGCCCACTACTACTGCACCTAATCCTTATTCACTCATTTATCGGCGTAACTTCATACGATGCCCTAATTACGCTAATGGCTGAGTATCAATACAAAGAGATTTTAAGCATTTCGCTAGTAATAGGCTTTATGAATATGTCAAGGGCGATTTCGCTCATCATTGGGCCACTTTTGCTTAGTAAATTTACCAACGACAAAACTCTACCACTGCTTTTTATAGGTCAAGGTGTAGGAATTTGCGTGTGGGCACTGCTTCAATTTAACTTTTATCTGGGATTTGTAGGGCTTGTGTGTGCGGGATTTTGCACTTCAACTCTATGGTCTTACACCTACACTCTTATTCAAACTCACTGCCACAAAAACTACTACGGCAGGGTAATTGCATATGTTGATATGATATATCTTGGCGTTTGTATGCTTGTATCCTTAGCCATAGGCTGGCTGTTTGAGTTTGGTCTTAGCCTAAAGCTCATAACTATTTTAATGGGGATTGCGTTTTTTGTGGGGGCGTATTATTATTCGTGGGTTAGAAAAAAATACAATCTTTAAATTTACACACCAAATTTGGCAGAATTTGCCTTTAAATTTCACCAAAATTTGCTAAATTTTATTGTTAGCCAAATCTTAATCAAATCTTATCCAAGCGTTATCCAATCAATAATCGCTCATTTACTGCCTAGTTTTGCAATTCTCGCCGAATTTAAAAAAGGATCTTTATGAAGATAAAACTTTGGAAATTTTTACTTCTGTTTGCACTGCTTTTGACAGTGCTAAATTTTGGCTTTTTTAAGCAAGCTTTTGCAAATATTGATTTTAGCGAAGACGCGTTTTTTGGGCTAAGCTTGATTCCAACTTTTTTGCGATTTTGGTGCTAGGATTTTGTCTGTTACTCAATAAATTTACGCTTAAAATTATATGTATAGCGTTTGTTTTGATAAGCGCTGTGAGTTCGTATTTTATGCAAAATTATGGTGTGATAAATTGATAGCGAAATAATTAGAAATACCTTTGAAACTGACGCAGTTGAAGTGAAAAATTTGCTTACTTTCAAGCTAATTTTGTGGGTTTTGATTTTGAGAATTTTACCATCAATTTTGATAGCAAAAACTCAAATTTTATATCCACCACTCATAACTTCTTTAAAGCAAAGAAGCGTTTTAATGGGCTTAGTTTGGTGTTTATAGCTGGAATTTATGGACTTTTAAACAAAACCTACACACCATTTTAGACAAAACAAAGAGATAAGATTTCAAGCTTTACCTTTTATCAAATCTATTCAACCAATAAATATTTTAAAAAGAGATATTTTACTCACAAAGAACCATTTAAAAACATCGCAGATGACGCAAAATTAAGCAATCCAAACACCAAAAAAGTGCTAGTTTTTGTAGTTGGCGAAACTCAAAGAGCACAAAACTACTCACTAAATGGGTATCAAACTAATCATACCAACGATTTTACAAAGCATTTGGATATCTTAAGCTTAAGCAATTTTTATTCATGTGGAACCGCAACTGCCAAAAGCTTGCCTTGTATGTTTAGCAGATTAGGGCGTGATAATTTTGATATAAACAGAGTAAATAATACTCAAAATGCAGTGGATATCGTGTGATGAAAAGCGGTATAAAAGCATACTGGTTTGATAATAATAGTGGCGGTTGCAAGGGGGTTTGCGATAGAGTTCCACTTCAAAATCAAAAAGATTATAGAGCCAAAGGTTATGATGAAAATATATTTAATGATGCTAAAAATTTACTAGCAAATTTAGATGAAAGTGCATTGATAATACTTCATTTGCAAGGGACACACGGGTCAACTTATTATGAAAATTATCCTAATAGTTTTCGCAAATTTAGCCCAACTTGTGATAGTGCAGAGCTTCAAAACTGCCAAAACTCAGCAATCGCAAACACTTATGACAATGTCATTTTTTATCAAGATTATCTTCCAAGCCAAATTATTGAGAGCTTAAAAAACAAGGATGGCTTTGAAAGTGTTATGTTTTTTGTCTCAGACCACGGCGAAAGTTTAGGTGAAAATGGACTATATCTGCACGGAATGCCCTACGCTCTCGCTCCAGATTTTCAAAAACATATCCCAGCTTTAATTTGGACAAATAGCCCCAAAAAAAGAGGCTCTAAAATCTCTTCAAAATATGCCACTTTCACACGATAATATCTTTGATAGCCTACTTAGATTTTTTGATATAAAGACTGCGATTTACAATAGAACTTTGGATATTTTTAGCGGCCTTGATTGATAAGATAGATAAATTTGGTTCAAAATTTGCACCAAATCAGCTAGAATTTCCTAAATCTTAAGTGATTTATTCAAAAAATCTGAAATTTATCACTAAATTTTACTCTTTAACTCCGACTATTATATTGCTAGCTTTTATAACTGCAATTACCTCTTTACCAACTTCAAAACTTAGTTTTGAGGCTGAACTTTTTGTTATTATGCTTGAAATCTCTTTGCCATTTGCATCAAGTACGACTTCGCTATTTACCACGCCATCATTTAACTTTTTGACTTTACCTTTTATTTGGTTTGAAGCACTGATTTTAAGTCCGTTTAAGCTATCTGCAATAATAACATCTGAGGCTTTAATGATAAAAAACGCACTCATTCCAGCTTTTAGACCTAAATTTTTGGCACTATCAAGCGTAATACTAGCTTTTAGAGTATTTCCGCCAAAATCAGCAACTATAACTGCACTCACTGCCCCAATTTCTATATTTTTGATTGTAACTTCTAAAATATTTCTAGCACTTAGCATATTTTTCCTTTGAGTAAAATTTTGATATACTAACATAAATTTACTTAAAGAGAGAAAATGTTTGATGAATTTGCCATAATTGGCACCACAGCAAGTGGCAAAAGCTCCCTTGCAATAGAGATTGCAAAGCAAATGGACGCGGTGATACTTAGCCTTGATTCGCTTTGTCTTTACAAAGAGATTAATATCGCTTCAGCTAAACCTAGCCAAGATGAATTAAGATTAATAAGGCATTTTGGTATAGATTTGGTCTATCCAAACGAAGAGTTTAATGCAGGCAATTTTATCAAAGAGTATCAAAAAGCTAAGAATTTTGCTAATAAAAACTCTATTCCACTTATAATAACTGGTGGAAGTGGATTTTATCTAAGTGTTTTAGTTAGTGGCCTAGCCCCCAAAATTCCAAAACAGCAAATTTATCCATCAAATGATGAAATTTGGCAATTAGTCATTGAAAATGATGAAATTTGGGGTGAAAAATTTAGCCAAAACGACGAGTTTAGACTTCACAAATGGTATGATATTTTTAAGTTTTGTGGCTTTGCACCAAGCGACTTTCTAAGGCAAAATACAAGTGCTCCAACAATTACAAATTTACCTATTTTTGAGATCTGCTGGGATAAAGAAATTCTAAGAAAAAGGATAGAAAAACGCACCTGCGAAATGATTGAAATGGGGATTTTGAATGAAGCGAGTAAGCTTTTTAGCAAATATGATAAAAATCTCAAACCATTCAAATCTATCGGCTTAAAAGAGTGTAAAGAGTATATGGATGGATACATTAAAAATAGGGGCGAACTTTGCGACTTAATCACCACTCACACAGCTCAACTTGCTAAAAAACAACGCACTTTTAACCGCTCTAAATTTCCAAATAGAGTTTGTGGTAGCCTTGATGAGATAGAGAATTTGATATGCAAAAATCTTAAATAGATTGAGTTTATCTATATAGTAATATTTTAATGCTGTTTTTGGATTAAGCTTTTTATTTATAAATAACTCATTTTGAAAGACTTCACACTCTTTATAGAAAATTTCATTAATTTGTCTGTTTTTGAAAAGCTCACTAAGAACTCTTTCATATATAGTTCTATACTCATCTTTAATTTGGATAAATTTGATATTTTTTAGATAAGTTTTGATACTACCTTTTAAATTTAGACTATTTTTTATCTTTTGACTAAAGTTTAAATTAGCTTATAATACAGCTCTTATAAAATCTTTCGCTAAATTTTCATTAATACTGTTTTTAATTTTAATAGCAATCAATCTCAAATGAGTCATTTGTGTATAAACAGTATTTGATTGTGAGCTTTTTACCATTACTAGTAGCTAAATCATAATGGTAGTAATAGTTTCTATTTTTTATTTTTGTTATCAATTTAGAACTCATTTTTAATCCTAAATCTATGTAACAAGATATGTAACAGATCAAAAATTCCAAAATAAAGACAGAAATTTTTTGATTTTAAAGTCTCATAAAACGCTAAATACAGGGAATTTGGAATGAAATTTACTACAAAAGTGGCGGACAGAGAGGGATTTGAACCCTCGAGCCCCGATTAAGAGCTGCACCCTTAGCAGGGGTGTGGTTTCAGCCGCTCACCCATCTGTCCATAAAAATTAAAGAATTAGAATTATAGCCATTATAAACTAACATATAGCTTAAATTATAGTTTCGTATATAGCGAATTTACACAAAATTAACTATATTGCAATTCAATATAAAATCTTAGACATTTCTTTTAAAAATATAAAAATTAGCTCAATCATATATCTTATGCCATACCCTTAGAAAAAAAGCGAAATATACACAGTTAGACGTTTCTGTGTAAAACCAGCAATATACAAGCTTTAGCTGTGTTTTTTAAAAGGTGATAACTGGATTAGAAATTAATTTAATATTATTCTATAGAAAATAGCATTTTAAAAAGCAAAATAGCTCAAGACAATACCTGCGTAATCAAAATAAGCAATACGGCACCATTAGGCTAAGTTTCTGCAAAAGTGCAGTTTGGCTATGTATATATCATACAAAATTTGCACTAACAAAACTATTTTACAAATCAATAATTCAAGACATATTGGGTGTAGTTTAGTTTAGCCACTCAAATAAGACACACTGATTGTGCGTTGCAGTACAAAACGGTATAAATTTAAACTTAAAATCTAGCCTATATAGAGAATAAAATGAAATAATAAATTTAAAAGCAAAGATGCTAACAATTCAAGACAGTACCTGCATAGTTAAGCAAAATGTGGCTGGGGTAGCATACTGATGATATGTGAGCTAGCCCATAAGCCATATTTTAATCCCCCGTTAATAGGAAATATCTCATTGATTTGGTAGCACGATGGGCCACCATACGCAAATGGCTACCTTCATATTAATGGGGATATAATTTAATTTGGTAATAGGCTATTACTATTAAACACACCGGTGCCACAAATCTCACCATAAAATACCACACTTTAAACGCTCTTAAGCTTATAAATTTGCCAAAAAGTGCGTAAATTTGCTCTTTTTTCATCACAAATCCCACAAAAATCGCTATTATCATCGCACCAAGCGGAAGCATAATATTTGAAGTTAGATAATCTAGGCAGTCAAAAAAGCTCTTGCCAAATAGACTAAAATATCCGCCAAACTTCCCATTCATCGAAAGTATGCAAAGCGTGCTAAGCAAACATACAACCACCCCACTGCAAAACACCGCCACTTTGCGACTAATCTTGTAAGTATTTACTAGGAAAAATATAAATGGCTCTATCATCGAAACCGCACTCGTTAGCCCTGCAAAAAATAGCGAGACAAAAAATAACACCGCCAAAATATTGCCCATTATGCCAATTTTAGCAAAAAGCGTAGTAAGGCTTACAAACACTAGCCCGGCACCTTGTTGTGATGGGTCACCGCCAAACTCAAATATAAAAGTAAAGACAATTAAGCCCATCATCAGCCCAATTAGCACATTGATAAAGACAATGCTAACTGAAGTTTTTATCATATCAGTTTCGTCATCTAACGATGCTGCGTAGGTCAAAATGCACCCTATTCCCACACAAAGCGTAAAAAGCGAAAGCCCTAAAGCACTAAGTAAGCTATCAACACCGATTTTAGAGAAATTTGGCTCAAACAAAAACCTAAAAGCCTCCCCAAATCCATCCATAAAAACCGAATACAAAAGCATTAATATTAAAAGTACAAATAGCGTTGGCATCATCCAAACATTAAGTTTTTCAATGCCACTTTTAACCCCTTTTGAAACCACCCAAAGCGTGCAAAATAACGCTATTAGATAAAAAAACATACTGCCTTTTAAATCTGAACTTACATAACCACCAAAAATCTGTGAAGCTAAGTTTATATCAGTTGGCAAAGCTGTAAAAGAAACAAAAATATATCTAATCACCCAACCCAGTATCACAAGATAAAATGAAAGCACAAAAATACCTGTTATCATCATAAACCCTGCGAATTTCCACCTCTCTTTGTGCTTTGGAGCTAGGGTTTTAAAGGCATTAACTGGGTCTTTTGAGCTGATTTTGCCCATCGCGATTTCGGCTAAAAATATACAAAATCCCACGCTCAAAGTTAGCACTAGATACAAAATCACAAACGCACTCCCGCCATTTTGTCCCACAAGAGTTGGGAATTTCCACGCATTTCCTAGCCCAACTGCACCGCCTGCTACTGAAAGCACAAAGCCTATTTTGCTAAATTTCTCATTCATTTTATAAACTTAAATAGTCCTAATTTTTCACACATTATCACTACCACCGCAAGTGGTGCAACAAATCTAAGCAAAAAATACCAAATATTAAAAATCACTCTACCCATATATGATTTAAGCAAAATTTCAATAGGTCTTTTTTTCATCACAAAGCCCACAAATATCGCCGTTACAATCCCACTAACTGGCATCAAAATATTTGAAGTTAGATAGTCTAAGCAGTCAAAAAAGCTCTTGCCAAATAGGCTAAAAATTTCAGCTGTTTTGCTATAAAAGCCTAAAATACAGAAAATTCCAAGTATATAAGTCAATATAAATAGATATATAATTGCTTTTTTACGGCTAAATTTATGATAATTAATCAGATAAAAAATACTTGGTTCAACCATCGAAATCGCCGAAGTTATGGCAGCAAAAAGTAGGCTTAGAAAAAATGCAAAAGCAAAGATATGTCCCACAAATCCTAGTTTTGAAAAAAGCATTGATAATGAAACAAATATAAGCCCAGGGCCTTGCTGCGATGGGTCAGCGTTAAAGCTAAATATAAAAGTAAAGACAATTAAGCCCATCATAATGCCAATTAATATATTTATAAAAACAATACTCAAACTTGAAGTTAAGATATTTGTATTTGATGGCAAACTAGCTGCGTAAGTGATAATAGTCGTCACACCTAAAGACAAGGTAAAAAACGCTAATCCTAAAGCCTCAAGGACGCTATTTTGATTTAGTGCGCTAAAATCAGGCGAGAGCAAAAACTTAAGGGCCCTACCAAAACCATCAGCTGAAGTTGAGTAGCAAACCATCAGTAGTAGCAATACAAAAAGTGCTGGCATCATCCAAACATTAAGCCGTTCAATGCCACTTTTGACCCCTTTTGAAAGGATAAAAAAGCAAATTAGCGAACTAATCGTAAAACAAAGCATGCTTGTAGCTAAATTCTCACTAAGTAGCGACCCAAATAGTGCCCCACTTTCATCGATATTTGATGGTAAATAAAACAGACTTGAAACTGTATATTTAAGTATCCAGCCCATCACAACGCTATAAAATGAGTAAATTAGCAAAGCCCCTATCATAAAATAGCCTGCAAATTTCCACCTCTCTTTGTGCTTTGGGGCGAGTTTTTGAAACGCACTCACCGCGTCACTCTCACTAAGCCTACCAATGACAATCTCAGCCAAAAATATTACAAAGCTTACACACAAAGTTAGCAATAAATAAAGTAGTATAAACGCACTTCCGCCATTTTGTCCCACAAGAGTGGGGAATTTCCACGCATTTCCTAGCCCAACTGCACTTCCTGCAACAGCTAGGATAAAGCCTATTTTGGTAAATTTCTCATTCATTTTTTACCTTTAAAATAGTAAATTTATCATTATAATAATTACCGCTAGTGGTGCAACAAACCGCACAAAAAAATACCAAATTTCAAAAAACAGATCACTCATATATTTGCCAAAAAGTATCTTTAAGGTAGCCTTTTTCATCACAAATCCAACAAAAATCGCCGCAAAAAGCCCACCCAAAGGCATAATTATATTTGAAGCCAGATAATCTAGGCAGTCAAAAAAGCTCTTACCAAAAAATGTAAAATGCTCTTTTGTAACAGCAATATATGAAAAAATACACGCAAGCCCCAAAATATAAACTGCACATCCTATTATAAAAAGGGCTTTTTTCCTAGAGAACTTATGCTCATTTATGAGATAAAATGCAAATGGCTCTATCATAGAAACCGCACTAGTTAGCCCTGCAAAAAATAGAGCCACAAAAAAACATGCCGAAAGAATATTGCCAAAAATACCTAAATTTGCAAAAAGCGAAGTTAGCGATATAAATATAAGCCCAGGGCCTTGCTGCGATGGGTCAGCCCCATATTCAAATATAAAAGTAAAGACAATTAAGCCCATCATTAGCCCAATTAGCACATTAATGCAGATGATAAAAATCGTGCTTGAGACGAAATTTGTGCCATCTTTAAGACTAGCTGAATAAGTTATCACTGAACCAGCCCCAATCGAAAGGCTAAAAAATGATAGTCCTAACGCATACAAAAAGCTTTGGATATTTAATACGCTAAAATTTGGCACAAACAAAAAGCTAAATGCGTCTTTAAACCCATCAATGCTAATTGAATACAAAAGCATAAATAGTAACATTACAAATAGCGTTGGCATCATCCAAACATTGAGCCTTTCAATCCCTTTAATCACCCCTTTTGAGACTACAAAAAATGACGTTGCAAATACAAAAGTAAAACACAAAATTTGGCTTATAAAGTCATTTTCAAGCAAATTTGCAAAAACCGCACTACTTTCGTTAATACTTTGAGGCAGTTTAAAAAGGCTAACGAAAAAATACTTCACTATCCAGCCAATTATTATGCTATAAAATGACACTATAAGTAACGCACCAATACTCGTAAATCCCACCAAAGACCACGCTTTTTTGTGCTTTGGGGCTAGAGTTTTGTATGCATTTATAGGGTCTTTCTCGCTTAGTTTTCCAATCGCAAGTTCTGCTAAAAATATACAAAACCCAACGCAAATTGTTAGCACCAAATAAAGTAATATAAACGCACTTCCACCATTTTGTCCCACAAGAGTGGGGAATTTCCACGCATTTCCTAGCCCAACCGCACTTCCTGCAACAGCTAGGATAAAGCCTATTTTGCTAAATTTCTCATTCATAATAAATTCCAAATAAAAAATCCTATCTAAATTTTGCTTAAAGCCTTATTTGTGCTGAAATTTATAGTGCTTTTGTTGATATTTGTTACTTTTCTTTACACTATTTTAGTCTAAATTCAGAAGCAAATTTGAGATGAATTTCAAGTTTAAGTGTAATTTAAATTACTTTTAATATATCTTTGGATAAAATCAATACTTTATAAAACACAAAAAGGCAAATTAAATGAAAAATTTCAAAAATATTTTTGCCATTTTTTTAATGGCTTTTTTGGCATATTTTATCTATAAAAGCAGCAGCTTTTTGATAATAGCGTTTGGAATTGCACTGTTTTTATACGCTATGAGTTTGCTTGAACAAAGCCTTGGGCTTATGGCAAATATTGATAAATTTGTCAAAAAACTCACCGACAAAAATCACAAAAGTTTCTTTTTTGGGCTGATTGCGACTTGTTTGGCTCAATCAAGCGGGCTTGTTTCGCTAATTGCCATCTCATTTGCGAGTGCTGGGCTTATTACTTTGGCTGCGGGACTTTGTATAATATATGGTGCAAATCTTGGCACAACTACAGGTGCGTGGATAATCGCTGCTTTTGGTATGAAAGTTGATATCGCTAAATACGCAATGCCGATGGTAATTTTTGGGGCTTATAACTGCTAAGTAAATTCTAAAAAAATCTATAAAATTATATAAATATTTTATAGATTTTACTTGACTTATTTTTTAAAATTTGCTAAAATAGTCCTATGAATAAATTATTATCAATCGGTCAAGCTAGTAAAG
>JALFKC010000087.1 GCA_022775765.1 Campylobacter sp.
AAAGGTTTTAAAAGGCATATTGTGTGACATTTCTGTCAAAATTTTGTAAAAATTGTCAAATTTATGTCAAGCTTAAAAATTCCCATTAAAATGAGAAAAACACCCAAAAAACTCCCTTAATATCGCACTTCTAAACACTTCGCTATTTTTTCTCTTTTTCTCATTTCATACAACATTTTACAAATACTATAAAATTTACTAGCCCTATCGTCAAATTTAAAAATAAAATAGCGTAAATTTACAAAATTCAAAGCTTTAGCTCTTTAACCACAATTCCGCCAGAGTTCAAATCAACATAAAAAAGCGTGTCAAATTTCACAGTCAAATCAAGCAAATACCTAAGTGCAAAGTTCGCCTCACACGCAGCCGCCATCATCACAATCGGTGCTGCAAGACCACGAGGCTTAATTCCATCAAGGTGGATTTTGTCAAAGTTTGACTCTTTAACTAGGCAAATTCTAAAATAAAAATCCTCCACCGAAGTGTGCAGCCACACTACACCACTATCTTTGGCAAATTTGGCGATCTGTTTTCTTGTGGCGTTATTGTCTGTGGCGTCCAAAATCAGGTCAAATTTTTCACTGCATTTTGTAGCAAATTCATCAAATCTTACTTTATGCACTCTAACTTTTACGCCATCATATCTAGCCTCAACTCTCTCTTTAAAAATATCAGCCTTATATCTGCCATCATCTTGCATACTAAAAAGAATTTGTCTATGAATATTGTGTGTAGAAACCGTGTCAAAATCCACCACATCAATGCTTCCTATCCCACTCGCACCAAGTGCGTAAGCAAGGCTACTTCCAAGCCCACCGCTTCCGATGATGAGAATTTTTTTGCTTTTTAGTGACTCTTGTTTTGCCTCTCCCCAAAGTTGAATTTGTCTTGTAAAATAGTTATTCATTGATTTCCTTTAAAGTTTGGTTAAATTTCCATATTTTTCTAGCTTCATCCAGCTCTTCTTTGTAAATTTCAACCACCAACGCACCCTCTTTTTCTTCTAAAGCGTTTGCTATCTCGCCAAATGGAGTGATTAAAAAGCTCTCACCATAAAAGTCAAATTTCTTATCATCAAGCTTGAGTTTGCCAACTCTATTGGCTCTTAGAATATATACTAAATTAGTAAATGCTCTAACTTTCAAAAGCTCTTTCCAACGCTCCTGTGAATTAAAAGTGCAAGATGTCGGTGTTAAAATACAATCTACCTCATCACTCAACATATCCTTAAAAGATATATCAAAGTGTATTTCAAATCCAGATATTATAGCAAATTTAAATCCATCAAACTCAAATTTTGGAATTTTAAAAGGTGAATTGTTAGCAAAAAACTCTCTTTCATTCCAATGGTCATAATTTATAAGCAGATTCTGTTCGTAAAACTCGCTTCCATCAGGGGTAAATTTCATCACGCCTTTTACAAATTCAGAAGTTTTTTGAGAATTTATATCATCATTTAAATTTTCACTATTATTACGCAAATTTTGGCTATCACTACAACTTTTTTCAAGTATAATAGGAGCAATTATTGCCATATCATATTTTTTGCTAAGCTCGCTCATCAAAGTAGTCTTGTGAAAAATTTGCTCTTTTATTAGAGACTTTGGCATTTTAATAAGCTCACTAAAAAAGCTATTGAGATTGTATTCGCCAAGAAGAACTAGCCTTGCACCGCTACTTTTGACATATCTTAGATAATAATCAATCCTAGCCTCACTCATTGATAAGGTTGGAAGCTGAAGGGCTGCGAGTTTAAGCTTCATCACTGCTACTTTGGTCTATTTCATTTATCTGAGCTTTTGCATTTTCTAGCAAATTTGAAGCCTCTTTTATGAGTTTGTCCGCTTTTTTATACGCCTCTAAACTCTCTTGCAAGGTTAAATTTTCATCTTTAAATTTCTCTATCAAACTCTCTATTTGGGTGATTTTATCCTCAAAACTCATCTAATGCTCTCCTAACATAAAAATCAAATTTATCAAGTTCTACCAAAAATGCGTCGTGTCCGTAGTTACTATCGACCACATGATACTCTACTAGATCCCTTTTGCCAAGGTCAATCATAACATCTCTCATCTTTTGCATCATTACATATGAAAAAAGCATATCGCCCCTAAACGCGATAAGAGTTAGCCTTGCATTAATGTGCGAAAATGCGTCTTTTAAATCATCATAATTTCTCGTGCAATCAAATATATTCATCATCTTAGCCGTGTATAGATAGCAAAGCGGATCAAACCTTTTGGCAAAATTATAGGCGTTGTATTCAAGGTATCTATCCACTTCAAATCGCCCTTTTAGCTCATAAAGGCCATCAGTTTGCACATACTCTCTGCCAAATTTTTTATTCATACTGTCGTAACTTAAAAAGCTTATATGACCTGCCATTCTGCCTAATGCAAGCCCTACAAGCCCTTTTTCTTTCATAGCTTTTTTGTCATACTCGCCACCCTTAAACTCAGGGTCGTTTAAGATTCCATCGATTGCAATTTTGTTTGTAGCGATGGCAAGTGGCGGGGTTTGATAGGCACTTGCTAAAATAATGATATTTTTGGCTAAATTTGGGTATTCTATAGCGTAGCAAAGTGCTTGCATACCGCCCAAACTCCCACCAACCACAGCGTGAAGTGAGTTTATCCCTAAGCGTTTTAGAAGCATAATTTGAGCACTCACCACATCACTTATCACAACCACAGGAAACTTTAGCCTGTATTCTTTGTTCGAGCTTTTATCCATTATATCAAGCGGACAAGTTGAACCAAATGGGCTAGCTAGGATATTAATGCAAATTACAAAATACTTATTGGTATCAATAGCCTTGCCATCCCCTATCATTCCATCCCACCAGCCAGGTTTGCTATCGCCTTTGTAAAGCCCTGCGGCGTGATGGCTACCTGTGAGTGCGTGACACACAAGCACTACATTATCTTTGTTTGGATTAAGTTTGCCATAAGTTTCATATGCAAGCTTAAATCTATTTAAAACACGCCCACTCTCAAGGTGAAGCGGGGTATCAAAATACTCTATTTTGGTATGAATTTCCACTAATTAACTCTATAATTAGGCGCTTCTTTTGTGATGATAACATCATGCACATGGCTCTCTTTAAGCCCTGCTGAAGTTATCTCTACAAATTCAGCCTTTTCTTGAAAAGTAGCTATATCCTTGCTTCCACAATACCCCATTGAACTTCTTAAACCACCAATGAGCTGAAAAATTACATTTTTTAGAGTTCCTGCGTAAGGCACGCGTCCTTCAATCCCTTCAGGGACTAGTTTGTCTTGGGCGGTCCCTTCTTGGAAATACCTATCAGCACTTCCCTTTGTCATCGCACCTATTGAGCCCATTCCACGGTAACTTTTATACTGCCTGCCTTGAAATGTTATAAGATCCCCAGGACTTTCATCACAACCTGCAAGCAAACTTCCTATCATTACTGAGTTTGCCCCAGCAGCTATGGCTTTAGCCACATCGCCTGAGTATTTTATACCACCATCTGCGATAATTGGAATACCATATTTTTTAGCCTCGTCTGCACAATCACTAATTGCAGTGATTTGAGGTACGCCAACTCCTGCGACTATTCTTGTAGTGCAGATACTTCCTGGTCCAATTCCAACCTTTATACCATCAGCCCCAGCTTTTGCAAGGTCTTTGATACTTGCAGGATTTGCGACATTACCTATAACTATATCTATATCAAATGAGCTTTTTAGCTCTTTTAGAGTGTCGATTATCCCCTTTGAATGGCCGTGAGCTGAGTCGATCACCAAAGTATCAACGCCTGATTTAATCAAAGCTTCAGCCCTATCAAAATGTCCTACCCCTATGGCTGCAGCAACTCTTAATCTACCATAGCTATCTTTGTTTGAGTTTGGATATTCGATTCTCTTTTTGAGATCTTTGATAGTTATAAGTCCATCAAGTTTGCCATTTTTATCAACGATAGGAAGTTTTTCTACTTTATTTGTTCTAAAAATTTTCTCAGCGTCATCTAGTGTGCACCCTTTTGGGGCTGTGATGAGTGGGACCTTTGTCATCTTTTCGCCAACCAAAGAGCTCATATCAGTCTCAAATCTTAAGTCTCTATTGGTTAAAATTCCTATCAATATATAATCATCATCAACTACAGGAACGCCTGAAATGTGATACTCTGACATAATATCAAGTGCTTCTTTGATAGTTGCGTTTGCCTTGATAGAAACTGGGTCGATAATTATGCCACTTTGGCTTTTTTTAACCCTTCGTATCATTCTTGCTTGAGTTGGTGCGTCCATATTTTTGTGTATTACGCCTATGCCACCAAGTCTAGCCATCATAATTGCTGTTCTATACTCAGTTACTGTATCCATCGCAGCACTCATCAAAGGGATATTTAGTGAGATATTTTTGGTAAATTTGGTGCTTAAATTCACCTCTTTTGGCAAAATTTCAGAATACTGAGGCACAAGCAATACATCCTCAAAAGTAAGAGCCTTTTTTGTTATTTTCATACCTTAACCTTTCATTATATTTTCTACTATTAACCCGCCATCAAGCACGCTTTGTTCGTCGTAAGCCTTGCCGATGAGCTGAGCGCTAATATTTAATCCATCTTTGTTTTTAGCTACTGGCACACTAATTGCTGGAAGACCGGCTAAATTTACCCCTATTGTATAAATATCACTTAAATATGCCTCTAGCGGGCTTTTATGGGCGTTAAATTTAAACGCTACACCAGGGGCAACTGGCATAAATATCAAATCCGCCTCACTCAAAACCGCTTCGTATTCAGCTTTTATAAAGCTTCTTGCTTTTTGAGCTTTGACATAGTAAGCGTCATAGTAGCCACTACTTAGCACGAATGTTCCAAGTATCATTCTTCTTTTGACCTCATCACCAAAGCCTTGTGCTCTGGTGGTGGTATAAAGCTCATTTAGATGCTCGCTTTTTGCTCTAAAACCATATCTCACGCCATCATATCTGTTTAAATTTGTGCTAGCTTCAGCAGTGGCTATTATATAGTAAGCTGCAATGTCGTATTTGGAATTTGAAAGCTCTTTATAAATAATATTGTGTCCTTGAGCTTTTAGAGCGTCTATGGCTAAATTTAGAGCCTTTTTTGTCTCTTCACTAGCTTCATCAATATAGCTTTTTATCACTGCAATGGTGAGTTTTCTATCTGAGTTTAAATTTGGGGCAATTGGGTTATATTCGCCACTATAGCTAGTGCTATCTTTTGGATCGTTTCCACTAATTATATCGTATAAAATTGCTGCATCTTCGACATTTTGAGTAATTGGGCCGATTTGATCTAAGCTACTTGAAAAAGCTCCAAGTCCATATCTACTAACTCTGCCATAAGTTGGCTTAAATCCCACGCAACCACAAAATGCAGCTGGCTGACGAATACTTCCACCAGTATCACTTCCAAGGGCTGCAATAGCGATACCACCGCCAACTGCGGCCGCACTTCCACCACTACTTCCACCAGGAACTCTTGATGGATCTAGTGGATTTAGGGTTTTGCCATAAAATGAAGTATCTGTGGCATTTCCCATCGCAAACTCATCCATATTTGTTCTACCAAATGGACAAATTCCACTTCCAAGCATACGCTCAATCACAGTCGCATTATATGGGGCTATATATCCTTGAAGGATCTTTGAAGCACTAGTTACACTCCAACCCTTTACTTGAATATTATCTTTTATAGCTACTGGCACGCCATCATTTTCACACTCGCTAATATCTAAATTTGTGAGCTGTTCTATGTAAGCTCCCAAATTTTTCTTAGCTAAAATTTCACGCTTTAGCTCAGTTT
Organism: Campylobacter sp.; assembly: GCA_022775765.1. Classification (GTDB taxonomy): domain Bacteria; phylum Campylobacterota; class Campylobacteria; order Campylobacterales; family Campylobacteraceae; genus Campylobacter_B. Next base: position 5,802 of record JALFKC010000087.1, read on the forward strand.
TGAGCTCTTTTATCTCATCTTTTGAAAGCTTTAAAGCTTCTTTTAAGGTTATCATACTACTCCTTATATATATTTACCAAAAAAACTCCAACCGCTATAATAGCCACTATCACCAAAACAGCGATAATTACAACCGTGAAACTAAGCGGTTTTGCAAACATTACGCAAGCACCTTCGCACACCTTGGGCAAACCTCATTCTCATTTTTTGCCTTAAATTTCCAACACCTTGGGCATTTGTGGTTTTTAGATTTTTTAAGTCTAAAAAGTTCATCATCTATCTCAAATTCAGCCAACGCCTCATCATCACTTATTCCATCAATCCCACTAACCATATACCAATCTTCAATCTCTGCGATATCTTTTGAGAGAATTTGATTTGAGCTGGTTTCAAGTACAAGCTCTAGGGTTGATTTGATGAGTTTTTCTTTTTTGAGAGTATCTATAATCTCAAAGAATTTCTCTCTTGATTTTATGTAAATTTCATCTTCTTTATCAATACCAAAGTCATACTCTAAAGGTTTATAGACTAAATCAAATGCGTCTTTTGCACCGTTTTTGATGATATCAGGGGCAAAACTCATCACCTCATCAACTGTGTAGGTTAGAGCTGGTGCGATTAAAGGCAAAAGAGTTCTGGCTATAAGCACCATCGCACTTTGAGCTCCAACTCTTTTTGGCTCATTTAAATCATCACAATACAGCCTATCTTTACAAACATCAAGATAAACCCCACTCAAATCAGCACTCAAAAAGTTCAAAAGCGTATTAAATCCTTTTGAAAAATCATAATTTCTAAAAGCAACTTCAACCTCTTTAAACACAGCAGTTGCCCTAGTCAAAATCCACTTATCAAGTGGGCTAAGATTTGAAGTCTCTATCTCTTTTAAATCACTAACATTTGCAAGCAAAAATCTTATGGTATTGCGAATTTTGCGGTATTGTTCGCTGACTTGCTTTAGGATATTTTGGCTGATTTTAAGGTCGCTTGAATAGTCACTCAGTCCAACCCAAAGACGCAAAATCTCTACCCCATACTCTTTGGCGACATCTTGAGGCGCTACGACATTACCAACTGATTTACTCATCTTTTGGCCCTTTTCATCCACGGTAAAGCCATGAGTGAGAATGCTTTTAAATGGGGCTTTTTCATTGATAGCACAGCTTACCAAAAGCGAACTTTGAAACCAACCGCGGTGCTGGTCACTACCTTCTAGATACATATCAGCAGGGGCGTTTTTAGTGGCGTATTCATCGCTATTTAGCACAGCCTGCCAAGTGCTTCCACTATCAAACCAAACATCTAAAATATCATTAACTTTCTCTAAATTTTCAGGCTTAAGCTTTGAGTTTTGTGGCAAAAACTCTTTGGTGTCAAGCTCCCACCACGCACTAGCACCGTATTTTCTAAAAATTTCAACTGTTTTCGCCATTATCTCATCATCAAAAATCGGCTCTTTGGTGGTTTTGTCTCTAAAAAACGCTATTGGCACACCCCAATCTCTTTGTCTTGAAATACACCAATCAGGGCGGTTTAATATCATCGCCTCAAGCCTTTTTTCTCCACTTACTGGGTAGAATTTGACCTTCTTAACCTCTTCAAGTGCGACCTGCCTTAGAGTTTTAGAGCCACTTAATTTTGGTTCATCCATCGCGATAAACCACTGCTTTGTAGCCCTATAAATCACAGGTTTATGAGTTCGCCAACAGTGAGGGTATGAGTGGATAAATTTACTTGCTTGAAGCAAGTTTTCACCCAAAAGCTCTATGATTTTTTCGTTTGCCTTAAAGATATGAAGCCCTACAAACTCATCAACCACATCATCTCTAAGTAGTCCTTTTAGTTTTAGCGTAGCGTCATATTTGCCCTCTTCATCAACTGGCATTAAAATTTCGCTAATGCCGTATTTTAGGCTCACATAGTAGTCATCTTCGCCGTGTCCTGGGGCACTATGCACTAGACCTGTTCCGCCATCCATCAATACAAAATCGCCTAAAATTATGAGAGATTTTCTATCGTTTAGAGGATTTATAGCGTGAGTTTTTTCTAAAATTTTGCTTTTGAACTCTTTTGAAATTTCGCCATTTGTTAGCCCTTTTTCTTTGATGACCCCAAGAAGTGGTTTAGCAAAAATATAGCCATCTGTTGTCAAAACATAAGTTTCATCTGGATTTAAAACTATAGCTTGATTTGATGGCAAAGTCCAAGGTGTAGTCGTCCAAATGACCGCTTTTGCACTATCAACTCCGAGCTTTTCAAGTGCGTCTTTGTCAAGTTCAAACGCCACATATATCGAGTAGTCTTCTTTGTCTTTATACTCAACTTCAGCTTCAG
>JALFKC010000086.1 GCA_022775765.1 Campylobacter sp.
ATAGTGGTTAAATAAAGTTTTATTTTATTTTATATTATTTTTAGAATAGAGTGTGAATTTAATGATTAAATCTTAGCAAGATAGATTTTGATAAAATTTGTCATTAGATGGTTTTTTAGAGAATTAATGGTGGTTTTTTAAGATTGTGATTCATAGAAATACAAATTGTATTTCTATGAATGAAATACCTATTTAATATAGCGAAATATCAAATTCAATCGTTGAACTTAGCGTTTACTAGCATAAGTAATCTGATACTACCAAAGTATTTATACCTTGTTTTTCAATGGCTTTTTTACCCTTTTTAGTTGTGATAATTTTACCTTTTAACTTACAGGCTTTTCCCTTATACATTGCTAGTTTGCCACCAATTACGCTAAGATATGGCACTCTTTTGTTTAAATTTATCACAGCGATATCTGCGTCAAAGCCCTCTTTTAGTTTACCTTTGTTTGTTAGACCTAACATTTTGGCAGGATTTAGGCTAGTTTTTTGAGCAAATTCTTTTAAACTTAAAAATCCAAAATCTACCAAATTTAACCCCATCGGCACTATGACATTTCGCACAATTCCACCACCGTCTGTGCTGATTGAACCAACGATAAATTCACCATTGTCTTTTTTGCTCGCTATCATAGCTCTTACACTGGCTGGATTTACTGCAAAACTTAGCGTAACATCTGTATTCATTTTTTGCCAATGCTTTAGTGCAGCTTCGCCAAAAATCATAATATTTTGCTTGTTTTTTGGTGCATTTACAGCTACATATCCGCTTAAAATTGCCTCTTTTACCCCTTTTTCATCATCACTAAAACCACCATCTGCTAAGCATTTGCGAGTTACATTAGAGCCAACTTTGCCATCAACTAGCTCGCCACTTGTGCCATTAAATTTTGAAAGATATGACTCACTTTTGATATTTTTATTTTGTGAGAGTTTTTGAAGTAAAATCTTAGCTTCTTTTTCTGCTTCATAAATCGCACCCCTACAATAGGCATTTATGTGAGCTAGATGAAGTGGGTTGCCATTTGCTAACTCTATGGCTTCTAGCGCACCATTTAAATTTGAGCCATTTTTGGTAGTTCCAGCGTGAAATGCCGTATAAGCACCACTACTTTTGGCTACCTCTATGGCTAGGGCGGTGGCTTCTGGGGTGAGTGGGTAGTGTCCGCCAAGAAGTTTGATACCAAGACTTCCAGCACTCAAAACCTTATCACAGAGTGCTTCTAGTTCATCTTTGCTAGGATTATTTGAACTCACTGTGTGGCCTGGGCGAACATACTCAACGCTTGCGATATTTAATCCTGCGTCGTATTTTTTAAAAAGCTTTACCACACTATCAAAAGGGCCAGCCATATCAAGAGTGGTTGTAACACCTGCAAGAAGTAGCATTTTGTGTCCATATCCGCCACCTAGCCACGATGAGAGATGAACATGTGGGTCGATTATGCCAGGAATTGTGAGTTTGTTTTTGAGATAAATTGTCTCTCTTGCGGTTTTTGGATCAATATCGGGCGAGATTTTTTCTATAATTCCATCTTTGATACCGATATCAGCTCTAAATTCTTGCGAATTATCCACCAAATATGCGTCTTTTAAAAGCAAATCAAATTTCATTTTCTCTCCTTTGTGGTAAAAATATATTTACTAAATTTAGCACAATTATATAAATTAAAACTTAAATTTATAGATTTAATTTTTAAAAATAAAAATTTATTTAATTTATAAAAATTTAGTATGTATAAAATTCGGTAAAATATGAGTGCTTAAAGAGATAGCAAAGCTTATATCTGGCGGTTAAAAACTCTATCTATATAGACGAAATTTTAAAATTTGAGCGGGGAGATTATGAAAGAGAGTGGCCTTTGGAAGAGGGTTGCGCCAAAGTTGATAAACTCATCCAGAAAACTAATAAAAGATAGTGGTAAATTTTTGAGTAAATTTGAGATTATTGAGCTTTAAAAATTTATAGTTTTTAACTAGTAAGCTTAAATTTATACAAATTATCTATCTTTTTAGTTTATCTGGGTATTAATAAACCACGGAATTTCGTGGTTTATTAAAATTAGTGAAATTTAAGTCCAAAAGCCCACATTCCTACCGTGCATGTAATCAGCGTGATTACCACAATTCCTGCTATATTTAGCCAAAATCCAGCCTTAATCATATCTTTCATTCT
>JALFKC010000032.1 GCA_022775765.1 Campylobacter sp.
TAAAACTAAATCTTTGATAAATTTTATACTCATTTTACCCCTTTATAAGCTCTAAAATTTCCATTGCAATTGCTAGTTCTTCGTTGGTTGGGATTACCATCACAGTGGTTTTTGAGTTATCTTTTGAGACTACTCTAGCAGTTCTTAAGCTCTCATCGTTTTTAATGGCGTCGATATGTATGCCAAAATGCGTCAATTTGTCGCACACATCCACTCTAAGTTTGGCTAAATTTTCCCCAACGCCAGCGGTGAAAATAAGTGCGTCGATATCACCCAAAATCGCACTATACGCCCCAACATATTTGATAATCCTATAAATATACATATCATAAGCTAGCTTGCATAGTTCATCGCCATTTGCAATTCCATCTTGGACATGACGCATATCGCTATGTCCACAAACTCCCAAAAGACCGCTTTTTTTGTTGAGTATTATATCAAGTTCGTGAAGTGTTTTTCCAGTTTGGTTGGCTAGATATTCTATTATTGCAGCGTCTAGATCTCCACTTCTTGTTCCCATTATAAGACCCTCAAGCGGGGTAAGCCCCATTGAGGTGTCTATGCATTTGCCGTTTTTGATAGCGCACATACTAACACCATTGCCGATATGAAGAGTTATGCAGGTAAAATTATCTATTTTTTTGCCAACTAACTCTGAGCCGATTTTGCTGATATATGAGTGAGAGGTGCCGTGAAAGCCGTATTTTCTAACATGATATTTGGTGTAAAATTCATAAGGTAGGGCATACATATAGGCGTGTTTTGGCATACTTTGGTGAAAAACTGTGTCAAACACACCTATATTTGGCGTTTTAGGACTTAGCTTCATCATAGATCTAATGCCAGCTGCGTGACCTGGATTGTGAAGTGGGGCAAGTGGTGAGATACTTTCTATCATATCAACATCTTCTTTTGTTAGGATTTTAGAGTGTTTAAAGTATTCGCCACCATGAACTATCCTGTGACCTATCGCGTCAAGCTCGTCAAAACTAGCTATGACGCCACTTTGTTTTAGCATATTACTCATCAATAAAATCGCCTCTTCGTGGTTTTTGATAGGCTGATTGATAAGATATTTTTCACCTGTGCTTTCTACTTTTAAATTTGCACTAGAGTGTGATGAGCCTATCTCTTCAATCAAGCCTGAAACCAAAAGCTCATGCTTGTTCATATCATAAAGTTTAAATTTAACCGAACTACTGCCTGAGTTTAATATAAGAAATTTCATCACTCCCCCTTAGCTTGAATTGCTGTTAATAAAACGGTATTGACTATATCTTCAACCAAGCACCCTCTACTTAGGTCATTTATAGGTTTATTGAGTCCTTGAAGCACTGGCCCTATTGCTACCCCACCAGCTAACCTTTGGGCTGCTTTGTAGCAGATGTTTCCTGCGTTTAGATCTGGGAAAATATAGACATTTGCCTTGCCTGCGACTTTTGAGTTTGGCATTTTGAGTTTGGCGACTTTTTGATTATAGGCTGCGTCAAATTGAAGTGGTCCATCTACGCTTTCGCCTAGAGTTTGCTTTGCTAGAAGTGTGGCATTTTTGATTTTATCTACACTTTCGCCACATCCACTACTACCACTTGAGTAGCTAAGCATAGCAACCCTTGGCTCAAGCCCAAAGTTTTTGGCAGTTTTTGCACTGCTTATTGCTATATCGCTTAGCTGTTTTTCATCTGGGTTAGGAAGTAGTGCACAATCTGCAAAAATTAGCATCTCTTTGTCAAAGCACATTAAAAACGCCCCACTTACTGTGGTGATACCTGGCTTTGTTTTGATGATTTGAAGTGCTGGGCGAATTGTCTCAGCAGTGGTTGTAGTAGCCCCGCACACCATCCCATCAGCTAAATTTTTATGCACCATCATTGTAGCAAAATAGACTCTATCTCTGACTAAAGCTTTAGCTTTATCTAGGCTTAGCCCTTTTGATTTTCTAAGCTCAAAAAGCTCATCTGCAAACTCATCCAAAAACTCACTTTTTGTGTGGTTTATAAATTTAACTCTGTTTAGATTTGGCAAATTTAGCTCACTAGCCTGCTTTAAAATTTCGTCACTATCGCCAAGAAGAGTTAAATTTACACTGCCACTTTCAAGCAAAATATCGCACGCTCTTAAAACTCTCTCATCTTCACTTTCTGGTAAAATGATATTTTTGTGGCTACTTTTTGCTAGATTAAAAAGCCTATTTTCAAAGGCTAGCGGAGTGATAATGTGGCTTTTGAAATTTTTGATATTATCTAAAATTTCAGCTAAATTTGAGCTATCTTGCTTTAAATTTCCAACCCAAAGTTCTAATAAATTCTGAGTTTCAAAGAGAAAATTTAACCCATTAATCTCTTCATCGTTACAAATTGTAACTATTGGTAAATTTAAGTTTTTTGCAATCTCTAAATTCAAACCATATAAAATTTCGTTTTCAAAGCCTAAAACTACCATAAATTCACCATTTAAGTCTGTTTGATTTGCTTTTTTTAAGATATTTTTTATAAATTTATCTTTATTAAAATCAAAATCTTCTAAAGTTAAATTTATCTCACAAATTTTGTCAAAATTTTCACTTAAATTTTGCTTAAACTTCCCTAAATCAGTGTTTTTATAGAGTAAAAATACCCCTTTTTTATCTCTCATAGCTCTCTCCTAAATAAAACTTTATATGTTATTATAGTGATTTTATCTCTAAATTTGCAAAATTTTCGTATTATCTTTAAAAAACAATTTTAATTTAAACTCACATTATGTATAATTGTAAAATTTATATTTAAGAGGTTAAGCATTATGAGTAAAATCAATGGCTCAAGAATGATAATTGAAGCTATTCACAAAGAGGGAATTGATACGGTTTTTGGATATCCAGGTGGTGCAGCACTCAATATTTTTGATGAAATTTATAAACAAGATTATTTTAAAACTATTCTTACTCGCCACGAACAAGCTGCTATCCACGCAGCTGATGGATACGCTAGGGCTAGTGGCAAAGTTGGTGTGGCTATAGTAACAAGTGGCCCCGGTTTTACCAATGCTGTCACAGGGCTAGCCACAGCGTATATGGACTCAATTCCGATGGTATTAATTAGCGGACAAGTGGCAAATTCATTGATTGGAACTGACGCGTTTCAAGAAATAGACGCGGTTGGAATCTCAAGACCTTGCGTAAAACACAACTATCTAGTAAAAGATATCGCTGATTTACCACGAATTTTAAAAGAGGCGTTTTACATAGCAAAGAGTGGTCGCCCAGGTCCTGTGCATATCGATATTCCTAAAGATATCAGTGCGGCACTTGGCGAGTTTGAGTATCCAAAAGAGATAGCGATGAAAACCTACAAACCAACCTACAAAGGCAACTCAAAACAGATCAAAAAGATATCTGAGCTTATTTTTGAGTCTAAAAAACCGCTTCTTTATATAGGTGGCGGTGCGATAAATGCTAGTGAGATTATAAGAGAGTTTTTGGATTATACAGACATTCCATCGGTTGCTACTTTAATGGGGCTTGGCATAGTCTCAAGTGAAAATAAAAACTATCTTGGTATGGTTGGAATGCACGGCAAATACGCAGCAAATATGGCGATGAGTGAGAGTGATCTCATAATTGCCTGTGGGGCTAGGTTTGATGATAGGGTTACAGGTAAGCTCAGTGAGTTTGGCAAAAATGCTAAAATTGTGCATATTGATATCGATCCAAGCTCTATTTCTAAGATAGTAGAAGCTCACTATCCAGTTGTGGGGGACGCTAAATTTGTGATGGAAAAACTACTCGAGTTTGTCAAAAAAGAGAACTCAGAGCTTGATTTTTCGCAGTGGCTTGAAATTATTAAAAACTATGACAAAATTTATCCACTTAGCTACAATGATAGTGATGAGATTTTAAAACCTCAATGGGTTATAACTGAAACTGCCAAAATAGTCGGAAGTGACGCTGTAATTTCTACTGATGTTGGGCAACATCAGATGTGGGTGGCACAATTTTATCCGTTTAAAAATCCACGAACTTTGCTTACAAGTGGCGGACTAGGAACTATGGGATATGGCTTTCCTGCGGCTATTGGGGCTAAATTTGCTAAACTAAATGAGACGGTTATAAACTTTACCGGCGATGGGTCAATATTGATGAATATCCAAGAGCTTCAAACAGCCGTAGAAAATGGTGCTGCTGTGATAAATATCATCTTAAACAACAACTATCTTGGTATGGTTAGGCAGTGGCAAAGTCTATTTTATGAAGAGAGATTTTCGCTAACCGATCTTAGCAAACAGCCCGATTTTGTAAAAATCGCTGAAGGATTTGGTGCTAGAGGTAGAGTTATAAAAACCAAAGATGAGTTTAAAAGCACTCTAAAAGAGGCGATTGGCTCAAATGAGACTTGGTTTTTGGATGTTAGAATAGATAGAATGGAAAATGTCATACCGATGGTGCCAGCTGGTGGGGCATTATACAATATGATATTAAAGTGAAAGTAGGGTAGTAGGATGGAAAGAAGAATAATATCAGTAATAGTTCTAAACGAACACGGGGTTTTATCAAGAATTTCAGGGCTTTTTGCAGGGCGTGGATATAATATCGACTCTCTTACAGTTGCACCGATACCAGAGACTGAACTTTCAAGGGTGAGCATCATTACAAAAGGCGACAAAAAGGTGCTTGAACAGATTGTCAAGCAGCTTCACAAACTTATACCAACTTATAAGGTTATAGAAGATGCAAATTTTGTAGAAAAAGAGATGGTGCTAATCAAAATCCCACTTTCTGAAAATCTCTCAGGTCTTGACGCAGTGCTTAAATCATACAATGGAAGTATCGCAAATAGCGATGACAAAATGCTTATGATTATGGCTTGTGATGACGCAAATAGAATGGATGGCTTTATAAAAACGATGAAAAAATACTCCCCGATTGATATAGTTAGAAGCGGTTCAGTAGTAATGGAGATATGATGAAATTAAAAGAGATTTTAAAATATACAGAAGTTAGTTTTGATGATAAATTTGGTGAGTTTGAAATATCGGCTATTAGTAGCCTAGCTCACGCTACTAAAACTGAGTTAAGCTACTGTGATAGTGACAAAAATACTCATCTTTTAAGTTCGTCAAAAGCTGGGGCTATTATAGTCAAAGATTCTCACAAAGCACTCGTGCCTAAAAACTCAGTCGCCATAATATCTGCAAATCCTCATCTAAGTTTTGCAAAACTTAGCAAAGCTTTTGCTAAGCCACTTTTTAGAGATGGCAAGAGTGTTGTAGATGAGAGCACAAATGTTATGCCAAATGCGTTCATTGGAAATGCAAGCAAAATAGGTGCAGGGTGCGTGATAATGAGTGGGGCGTATATTGGTGATAATGTAACTATTGGAAATGACTGCATAATCTATCCAAATGCCGTGATTTACAACGACACCATAATTGGCAATGGCTGCATAATTCACGCAAATGCGGTTATTGGAAGTGATGGTTTTGGCTACGCCCACACTAATACTGGTGAGCATATTAAAATTTATCACAACGGTAGTGTTATACTTGAAGATTTTGTTGAGATTGGGGCGTGCTCGACGATAGATAGAGGGGTGTTTGATCCAACTATCATCAAAAAAGGCACAAAAATAGACAATCTAGTCCAAATAGGTCATAACTGCGAACTTGGTGCGAATTGTCTAATTGTCTCACAAACTGGGCTTGCTGGTTCAACTAAACTTGGACGCAATGTCGTAATGGGCGGACAAAGTGGAAGTGCAGGGCATGTTGAAGTTGGGGATTTTGCACAAATTGCCGCAAGAGGTGGTGTTAGCAAAAATTTACAAGGGGCAAAAAATTACGCAGGACACCCTATAGTGGAACTAAAAGACTGGCTAAAACTTCACGCTAAGATTGCTAAATTTTTTAAAAATAATTAAAGGGATAGAAATTGAGAAATGCTTTTATATGTGCTTTGGTTGGAGGATTGATTGGTTATTATTTGGTTGGTGATACATTTTCTAACTATATCAGCAGGGAAAATATCACTATAATTGCTGCGATTTGTGGCGGACTTTTAGGATTTACTCATTAACTCCGAATGAGTAAATCTATTGGTTTGTTGAGATATTAATATTTTGGTACTACTTAATTTTATGATATTTAATTGATAGATTATATTAGTTATTTGTTTGTTATATTATCTTGCAATAGTTCAAATTTAGCTAAGTGATTTTGTATTTACAAACTCTACTTAAAAGGGAAAATTAAGAATATTGTTTTTTGAAATATTGCTATGAAGAGATAATTTTATGACAACAATAAATTTATAAATGCTGTTTTAAAATGAGTAAAATTTCAAAAAAGTTAATCCACCAACAATTTTATATTTTTTATTGACAGCAATTTTATCAGACAATGTAGCAGATAATAATCAATTTTTCCTTAACTCTTTAAATCATACGAGAGATTTATTCCCAAATATATAATACTTAGTTCTCATCAAAAAACCACTGAATTTTATATGGCTTTTGTGTGGATTTTAGAAATAATTTATATTTTTATAAATTTTGTTTCTATGATTCATATGTATAAATTTAAGCTTTTTGACAAATCAGTAAATTTAGTATCAAATGAAAAATACATATTTGTTTAATTTTTATGTTGATTTTAACAAATTTATTTTTAAACAATATTACTATAAGATGTAAAGATAGTATAATAAAAACCACTTTGAGTTCAAATTTGATATTTGGTTGTACATAGCTATTCTTCAATTTTTAGTTGATATAAGCACATTTATTTTGGTAGTTGGAATTTTTACTATGGTTTTTAAATTAAGGAAAAACAGTGAAAAAAGATAGTAAATATACAAATAATTTAAATATGCTATCAAATAAAATCATCTTTTTTCCAGGTTGTTTTTACTACCGCCGTTAATGGTATTTATAGTGCCAGATATATCCTTGATAGATGTGAAATTTGTCTAAATTTTACAAATTTTATGAAGCATTATTTTATAAGCATATCTATTTTTAAAAGTGCAAGTATATACCACAAGTCAAAGCTTTTTATAGCTCATTTATGTGGATTTGGACTTTTGCCACTTCTATTTTTATAACTTGGGTTTTATAGGTAGAATGCAAAAACTGAATTTAAATCAAATATATCATTAAAAGCAATATGTTTGATATTGTTATTTATATTTTCCTATCGGTATGGAAAATCTGACCAATAACATTGTAAAAGATGCTTGGGTAAGTGAAAGTAGAAGATTTAAAGTAGATATGTGAAGCAAAAAAGATATGCTACTTTATCTAGGCATTTTGCATAGCACAATATCAACTGTTTTACCAATATCTGTCTTAATTGTAATGGAAATTATTAATAAATCAAAAAGCTTAAGTTCGCACAGCCACAAACTTAAGCTGAATTATAAAATCAATCTTTTTTATAATCTCTACCAGAAACTACATACTCATCAGGATTCCATGGGGCGTCTCTGTAGTATTGCTCATCGCCCAAAAACTTAGTCAAAGTATTTTTGAAAGCTTTTAGGTGTTTGGTGTCTCTTGGCGAGCCATTTACAATGTCTTCATAAGCATAAATTCTACCATATAGATCATTTGTAGCTTGATCGTCGATGACAATCCTACCAAAATCAAGGCTTGCACCGATATAAAGACCGGTTACTGAACCAGGAGTTATCGCCCACGCAGTAAGTTCAGGCAGATCTGTCACAGCCCCAGCAGTTCCACCGCCTTGATTGCCTATTGAGCCTACAGCATTCACACCTACAAAATCTTTGCCTTCAAAAATCCCACTAAACGACTCTGAGGTATTAAAAAATATGATAATATCACTACTTGCGATACCAACTTGCGGACCTGCACCAAATGAGCGGTATTTGATCACAAATGGATTGCTCCAATTGCCATATTCATCTTTGATGCTTAGGGTGCCTCTTGCACTGCTAAAAGATGCTATAGCACCAACTTTGGTTACATTTGTGATGATGGCTACAGCTTTTGCTCGCTTGATAAGATCTGCAGAAACTGATCTGTTGTTGTCAAATGCAAATGCCTTAACTGTATTCATACTATCATAAAGACGCTGATTTTGAGTGATATCAGCATTTGCAAACATACCTATGGTTAGCATACAAACAGCAAGTAAAAATTTTCTCATGTTTATCCTTAAAAAATGATATTTTGTTATTATAGCACTATTTTTGCTTTATATTTGGTAAAATTATCCATTTTTAAATAAATTTATTGTAAATTTATCAAAATTTACAAATTTTACGGGGATTTAAATGCTAAAAATGAGTTTTAAGAGAATTTTTATAGTATTGTTTATGATAAATTTAGCCTTTAGTGATGAGTTTATAACAAATGGTGATGTTGAAATTTTGAGTATTGATAGTGAATTTGCAGGTGAGCTTAAAGTTGATGATAAAAAGGCCTTGTGGCTTACAAATCCATCCAATCCTAACCAAAAAATTGCCATTATTAAGGCAAATTATAGAGCAAATAGTGATATAGTTGTAGAGCATAAATTTAGTGGCGAAGTGTGGCAAGAGCGGTTTAAAATCAAAAAAGGCGATTACAAAAAAGAGCAAATCACAGTCTCTAGCTCAAAAGTTAATCCACCCAAAGAAGTAAGTGAGCGAATCAAAAAAGAGTATGAGGAAGCCAACGCAATATATGCAAAAACCACCCCGAATTTGCTTTTTAATTCACCATTTATCTTGCCTCTAAACTCTCATATCACCTCAAGCTTTGGCAATGCAAGGCTGTTTAATAATTCACTTAAAAGCTACCACTCTGGCACGGATTTTAGGGCCGCTATAGGCACCAAAATATCAGCTTCAAATGATGGCGTGGTGGTGATTGCAAAAGATAGATATTATGCTGGAAACTCGGTTGTAATCAACCACGGCGGTGGAATTTATTCACAGTATTATCATCTAAGCAAGCTTTTTGTGAAGGTTGGCGATAGTGTTAAAAAAGGGGATATTATAGGGTTAAGTGGCGATACTGGAAGGGTAAGCGGGGCACATTTACACTATGGAATTGCGATAAATGGGGTGAGTGTGGATCCGCTTAGCTTTACCAAAAAGATAAATTTTGCACTTTTTGGTGAGTAAATTTAAGGAAAATTGAGCGAATTTTAACTATAAATTTGCTAAATTTAACGACAAATTCACAACCTAAATATATTATATAGATCTAAAGGAGAAAATTTGAAAAAAATAGCTATGGTTTTAGTGATTTTGATAGGGGCTTTAGTAGCAGGCAAAATTGATGAACAAAATAGTTGCGATGATTTAAATGCTGATAGCTGCGTAGTAGATATGAGTAAGTTTGGACTATTTAATAGTTTTGATAGCAATTCAACTAAATTTACACCAAATTTAGATATAAATTCCACTCAAAGTAGCGATGACTGCTTTAGTGGCGGTGAAATTTGCAAGGTTAAATGAGTGTTATGAGTAAAATTTTGCTACTTGAAGATGACGAAACTCTTGGCGAGATAATAAGTGATTATCTAATTAGCAAATCCCACGAATGCACGCTTTGCAAAGAGTATGAAAAAGCCCTGGATTTAGCGTATGAGCTGAATTTTGACCTTTGGATATTTGATGTTAAGATAATTGGTGGCAGTGGCTTTGAGCTTTTAAAAGAGTTAAGGCAAAGTGGCAAGGACACCCCTTGTATATTTACAACATCTTTAAACTCTGTAGATGACCTAAATAAGGGATTTTTGAGTGGTTGTGATGATTATTTAAAAAAGCCATTTGAGTTAAAAGAGCTAATTATTAGGGCTGAGAATTTAATCAAAAGAAGCTATCAAAATCATCATCAAATGATAAAAATTGATGAAATTTACAGCTTTGATGTGTTTGAAAAAACCCTTTTTGAAAACGGTGAAGTAGCAAATTTATCCAACAAAGAGAGCATTTTGCTAGCACTTCTTTTGAAAAATACAAATAAAATTGTCACTAGAGATGAGATTTATTCCACACTTTGGGATTATAGTCAAACCCCAAGCGAATTAAGTCTAAGAGTTTATATTAAAAATCTTAGAAAATATCTAGGCGAAAAAATCCAAAGTGTTCCAAAAATAGGTTATAAAATCGTATGTTAAACAAAAAAACTCTTCCGATTTTTTTACTCTATACTATCACAACGACGATTTTTATTCTATCTTTTGCAATTATATACTATGCTGATATGTATAGAGAGATCGAAAGAGTGGAATACAGAAATATTATGTATATTGCTAGAGAGATTGAACACGAGATAAAAGATGAAGATTTTAATGATATTGAATTCAAAGAAGAATGGGGAGTTTTGGCTATTTTAATAGATAAAAATAGTGGTAAGATCCTAAAAAAAGAGTTTGATATCAATGAACTTGATGGGGCTAAGGCTGTGAATGCACCTAGAGGGAAATTAAGGGCTAACTGGTTTAGACAGCAAGATTATATATATTTAAAAGCACAAATTTATATTAAACATAGCAGCCAAAATTATACTTTAATTTTAAAAAGTGTTAAGTTTAAAAATAGCAAAAATGAGATCCTTATCAAAATTTCACTAATTTGTATTTTTTGCCTGATTTTGGTGCTTTTGGTTGGGTATTTTATCATCTATCTTTCGCTTAAGCCAGTTTTTAATCAGATAAATGAGCTTAATCTTTTTATTAAAGATACCACCCACGAGATTAAAACCCCACTTAGTATAATCTTAATGAGCGTGGAAGTTTTTGAGAATAACCCTCAAAAATATCTCACAAATATCAAAAATGCTACCAAAAATATCTCAAATATATATGATGATTTGGTTGAGTTAAATTTGCAAAGTTCGCCACTAAAGCTTGAAAATTTAGACATTTCAAATGAGTTAAATATGATAATAAGCCAATTTGATCCAATCGCAAAATCAAAAAATCTAACACTAAAATCACAAATTCAACCCACAGAAATTTTAACCGACAAATCAAGAATAGACAAAATTTTTTATAATCTTTTAAGCAATGCTATCAAGTATAGCTTTGAAAACTCTGAAATTTATATAAATTTAAATAGTGAGTTTTTTAGCATTAGAAATCAAAGCCAAACTATTAGCCCTGAGAATTTAGGCAAAATTTATGAGAAATTTAAGCGTTTTGACAAGACAAAAGGTGGCT
Organism: Campylobacter sp.; assembly: GCA_022775765.1. Classification (GTDB taxonomy): domain Bacteria; phylum Campylobacterota; class Campylobacteria; order Campylobacterales; family Campylobacteraceae; genus Campylobacter_B. Next base: position 11,149 of record JALFKC010000032.1, read on the forward strand.
TTGGAATAGGGCTAAGTTTAGTCAAAAAATATTGCGATGATTTAGGCTATGAAGTAGCTTGCCAAAGTCAAAATGAGATGACTGAGTTTAAAGTTGGCTTTAAATTTAAAAAATAGAGTAAATTTAATCAAATTTTACGCTTAATAATTGTAAAATCTACAAATTTTAAATAAAGAGGCATATGGATATTATACTTTTGACCGAATATATCGGTATTGCGTCAGCTAGTTTAAGTGGATTTTTGTTTGGTGTTAAGAAGCGGTGTGATCTTTTGGGGCTATTTTTGGCGGCTATGCTAACAGGCATCGGCGGGGGAATTGCTAGGGATATCATCGTTGGAAGGGAAGTGTATTCTTTTACACACTATCCGCCAATGTGCATAGTTCTTTTTATGATGGCTGTTGGATTTATTTTTGAGTTAAACACCAAACACGACAAACTTGAGGGCAAGTTTCTTTTTATTTTTACAGACGCGGTTGATGTAATTGCCTTTTCTATCGTTGGGTCGATGATAGCAATTGAGTATGGCTACAATGTTTTTGGCGTGATAATGGTCGCATTTTGCAACGGCGTGGGAGGTGGAATTTTTAGAGATATTTTGTTAAATGAAGTTCCGTGGTTTTTAAGAACTGGGCTTTATGGAAGCATAAGTATGGCGATTGGGCTGATATACTTTATAATGCATCATCTTGGGCTTACGAGTGTGGTTAGCATTATGACTTTGCTTGGGTTTGGAGTTGCGTTTAGAATGGTCGCGTATTATAAAAAATGGCATTTGCCAGTATTAAATTTGGAGTAGAAAATGTTGATGAATAACTATAAAAGAGCTGATGTTTGCTTTGTAAAAGGCAAAGGCGCCCTACTTATTGACGAAAAAGGCAGGGATTATGTGGATTTTGGTTCAGGTATTGGGGTGTGTTCTTTAGGCCACGCAAACAAAAAAATCGCTAGAGTTATCAAAGATCAATCAAGAACTCTTCTTCACACCTCTAACTCGTTTCGCATAAACTCTCAACTCAAACTCTCAAAACTCATCGATGAGCTTTTGGGATATCAAACTTATGCGTTTTTTTGTAACTCGGGAGCTGAGGCAAATGAGTGTGCGATTAAGCTTGCAAGAAAATATGGCACACAAAATTTTGCAGACAAAAAGTATGAAATTTTATCGCTTTCCAACTCATTTCACGGACGAACTATCGCTACTTTAGCTCTAACTGGGCAGGATAAATTTCACCCAAGAGATTTTGCACCATACCCCGATGGATTTAGATTTTTTGATAGCATTGATGAGATTATAGAAAATATCTCTGATAAAACTGTGGCGGTGATGATTGAGCTAGTGCAGGGTGAGGGTGGCATAAAACCCCTTGATATGGCAAAGGTTAAAGAGTTGGCTACTGTTTTAAAAAAGAGAGATTTGCTACTTATCACAGATGAAGTTCAGTGTGGGGTTTATAGAACAGGCGAGTTTGTAACCTCGCAAATTTATGGCATAACCCCAGATATCATCACATTTGCCAAAGGAATTGGTGCGGGGCTTCCTATGGGAGCTTGCGTTAGCAGAAATGACATCTTCACACCAGGCGATCACGGAAGCACATTTGGGGGTAATCCATTTGTCTCAACCGTGGCAATTGCTACCTTAAAAGAGCTAAAATCTCTAAAAGAGAGTGAAAAACTTGATAACAAAATAGAAATTTTCATTAAAAAACTTGACGCTATTATTGCAAAATTCCCAGAAATTTTTGATAAAAGAGTTGGTATAGGACTTATGCAAGGGCTTGTGCTAAAAGAGAGCAAAAATTTAGACAAGATTTTTGACAAAGCCCTAGAAAATGGCGTAGTAGTGCTAAAATCAGGCAAAGATACCGTGAGATTTTTGCCACCGCTTAACATAACCAAAAAAGAGATGAAAATCGGATTTGAGAGATTAAGAAAAGCTTTGGATGAAATTTAGTGAGTATTTTGAAGCGTGGCTTAATCAAAATTATTATAAAAATATAGCCAAAATTGGCAAAGATGGAGATTTTTATACCGCAGTTAGCGTAGGTGGGCTTTTTGGGGCGATTATTGCTAATAAAATTTTAAGAATTAGTGATGATTATTTTAAATCAAATGCTTCAAATTCAACCAAAATCGCCATCGTAGAGATCGGCACAAATGAGGGCTATTTGATAGGTGATATCATCAGTGGGCTTTATGGGCTAGATGAGAGTTTTGAAGCTAAATTTGAGTTTTTTGTGCTTGAACCGCTTGAGAGTTTGCAAGAGTTGCAAAAGGGAAATTTCGCCAAAAGATTTGGTAATGAAGTGCAGATAACTCACCTAGAAGAGCTTAGAAAAGATGAGTTTGATAGAGCGATTTTTATCTCAAATGAACTATTTGACACCTTTAGCGTAGAGCTTTTTGATAATGGTAAGATGGCATACATTAAAAATCACCGAATTTATTTTGATAAAGCTGATTTGAAAATTTGTCAAATTGCTGATAAATTCAGCATAATTAAAGGTGAAATTCCAATAAATTTAGATAAATTTATATCTCAGATTTGTGAGAGCACAAAAGAGTTTGATTTTATTAGTTTTGACTATTTTGCTCTGCAAAATTTGGATAAATTTAGCATTAGAGTCTATAAAAATCATCAAGTTTTTAACCTTGATGAGATAAGCTTAAGTGAGTTTTTTGGGGTGAGCGATATTACCTATAATGTAAATTTTGATATTATAAAAGACTATTTTTTAAACCATAAAAATATTAAGCTAGTGGATTTTAAAAAACAGAGCGTGGCTTTGGTTGAGTTTGGGGCAGATAGAGTGCTTGAGATCTTAAGGCAAAAAGGTGGAGAAACTCACTATCAAAATGGCGTTAAACAGCTAAAAAGATTGATTTATGAATTTGACGATAAATTTAAAATGACACATTTTAAAAAGGTAAAAAGATGAGAATTTTTGTGGATTGCGAGTGCATTTTGCTTCAAAAATCATTAGAAATTTTCCTAAAAGATGAGCTTAGTTCTAAAGAAAAAGCGGATTTTGTAATAAGCGATGAAGAGGGAATTTATGACAAGCCGCTTTTTTTGATTTCAGCGTATTCGCCATATCTTAATATCCCTTTTAACAAATTTGAGCTCTTTAGCGCTTTAAAAAGTTTCTCTACAAATTTACCTGCTAATTTACCTACAGCTATCTCTCAAATTCAAAGCCCTGAGAGTATTGAGGATAAAATTTCTGATCTTTTTGATGAGTTTAAAGATAGGTTAATCCAAATCATAAAAGAGAGTAGATGAAAGCAGTTATTACAAGTGGAATTTTTAAAGGCAAAAAGCTTATTTTGCCAAGCCTAGAGACCACCAGAAGCACCAAAGCTATCGTTAAAGAGTCATTTTTGGATAGTTATAGAGATGAGATTAGGGGGCGAGTTTTTATTGAAGGGTTTGGCGGAAGTGGGCTAATGGCAGCGAGTGCACTCAGTAATGGTGCAAAATTAGCCTACGCCATAGAAAAAGACAGAGACGCTTATGAGATTTTAAAGCAAAATTTCACCACTCTTTCACCAAAATTAAGGGCGATTAACGCTGATTTTTTTAAGGTTATTGATGAGATTTTGGTGGAAAATTTGGGCGTAATTTTGTATATTGACCCGCCGTTTGACATTAGGGTTGGCTTTGATGAAATTTACAATAAAGTGTGTGAGTTTATCAAGCATCTTAATAAAAAAAGAGCTTTTTTGGTGGCAATTGAGCACCACTCAAAGATTGAACTTCCCCAAAATTTGGGCGAATTTAATATAAGAAAAACTAAAAAATTTGGGAGGACGGCTTTAAGCTATTATGAATAAAAATTTAAAAGACCTACTTGATTTTTATACAGACCTTAAAAATAACGAAAAGGGATTAAATGAAGCACCAGATCCATTTCAAGTATCAAAAACACTTGATAGTGAAGTGGCGATCCTCGCTTGTGCACTTTTTGCGTATGGAAGTGCAAAAAATATAGTTAAATTTTTGCATTCACTTGACTTTTCTTTGTTAGAAAAAAGTGACGATGAGATCAAAAATACTTTAAAATCTCACAAATATAGATTTCAAAATAGCAGTGATGTAGCTCAGATTTTCATCACTCTTAAGCGTTTTAGCGAGAAACATAGCATTGAAAATTTGGTAGCACAAGGGATAAAAGAGCACTCTATCTTAAAAAATACTAAAGAGATAAATATTGTGGATGGGATAAATTTACTAATTAGCAAATTTTATGAGCTAAATGATTACCGCTCAGATGGTTATGAGTTCTTTTTTGGGCGATGTTTTGACAAAACACCAACTTCGCCTTATAAAAGATACAATATGTTTTTAAGGTGGATGGTTAGAGATGGCGGAATTGATCTTGGGCGTTATAAAAATATTGACAAAAAAGATCTTCTTATGCCCTTAGATGTGCATACTCATAGGGTTTCTTTGGCCTTAGGGCTTTGCAAAAGAAAGAGTTATGATTATAAAACAGTCGTTGAGATAACTAAAACTTTGCGTGAATTTGACCCAAATGATCCTATCAAATATGATTTTGCACTTTACCGCATTGGCCAACTTAAAGAGCTTGAACTTATCAAACAAAGGATTAAGAGTGGAATTTGAAATTTGGCAATTTGGAATATTTTTTATCGCAGCTTTTATGGGCGGATTTATCGACGCGATAGCAGGTGGGGGCGGTTTGATATGCTTACCAGTGCTACTAAATATGGGCGTTCCTGTGCATATTGCTCTAGCAACCAATAAGCTTCAAGGAAGTTTTGGCTCATTTACTGCGGCTTTAAATTTCGTCCTAAAAGGGCTAGTTGATTTAAGAGATATCGTCTCTGGGATAGTTTTTACTTTTATTGGGGCGGTGCTTGGGACATATCTTGTCTCGATAATGGACGCTGGATTTTTAGAGTACTTAATACCTGTTTTTTTAACTATTATCTTTATTTACACGCTTTTTTCGCCAAATTTAGGCGAAGTTGAGAGAAATCCATTACTAAAAAGTAAGCCATTTTATCTACTTTTTGGACTTTTACTTGGATTTTATGATGGGTTTTTTGGCCCTGGGACTGGCTCATTTTGGACGATAGCTTTGATAGCAATTTTAGGGCTTGGACTTAAAAATGCGATTGCTCAAACAAAGGTGTTTAATTTTGTCTCAAATATCGTCTCTTTAGCTGTGTTTTTGATGGTTGGAGAGGTTTATTTGGTAGTTGGGTTGGTGATGGCTGTAGGGCAGGTACTTGGCGGATATATGGGCTCAAATATGGTTGTGAAAAAAGATGTTAAATTTATCAAAAATATCTTTTTGGCGGTTGTTGGTTTTATAATTTTAAACTTAATATACAAATATATTTTGTCGCAAATTTAGCTTTAAATTTGCTAGCTTAACTTGTAAAATATGGTAAATTTAGCTATAAATTTACCCAACTATCTCATAATTTAACTCAGTTTTATTTTTAATCTCTTTGATATCTATGAGCTTTAGATTTTCTAAGCTAATATTTAAAATTTCACCCCTGTTTTTTGGTTTTGTGATTGCGATATTTCTAAGCACCAATCCCCTATAATGCTTAGCAAAATGACTAACTGTTTTGCCGTTTTTTAGAAATTTAAAGGTGATAAAAGGCGAAGTGATTTTATAGATTTTCTCATAAAAAGATGGGCGAAGATCTATGATGATTTTGCCATCTAAAAGCTCATCAAGACTTTTTTTGATGGCTTTAGCATAAAAATTGTATTGATTAAAATTTCCTAAAATTTCACCCTGTTTTAGGTGATAGTATGGGATTTTATCACTTCCCCAAATCGGTCCAAAGAGATTTGAAAATACTATAGTCGAATTTGCGATAAATTCAGTTTCATCATCTTTTAAAGTCTCTATATTAAGGGCCTTATAAGCAACCCCGTCGTATCTTTTAAGAGCGATCAAAAGCTTATCAAACTCACCCACATCAACCTTATAATTTTTTAGAAAATTTCTACTTATTTTTTCATCTTTTAAACACTTTAAATACCTATTTAAAACTTCATCTCTCTCATCTTTAAATTTCGAATCAAAAAGCTTTGAGTTGTCAAATTTACTAGCTTTGCCACCGCTATTTTTAAGCTCACTTGGTGCAAAAAGTATATACATCATCTCTCCTTGTTTTGCAAAATAGTAAATTTACATAAAATCCTTAAATAAAGCGTAAAAGTAGCACTCTTTTAAATAAAATTTAACCTATATTTGGGTAAAATTATCCAGTTATTTTGTCTAAAAGGTTTTATATGTTAAAAGACATTTTTTTGTTTGTGGGTAGTTTGATTACTTACGATCACGCATTTATCTATATGTTTCACTTGATTCTTGTGGTTGCTATCACTATAGTTTTAGCTTCGATGGCTACAAAATCTATGCAGTTAGTCCCTCGTGGGGTGCAAAATGTGATGGAAGCGTATCTTGGTGCGGTTTTATCAATGGGAAAAGACGCGATGGGAAGCACAGAGTTAGCTAGAAAATACCTACCTTTGGTTGCTACTATCGGTTTTGTAGTTTTTATAAGCAATATAGTAGGTTTGGTTCCAGGATTTGAGGCCCCAACCGCTAGTTTAAATCTTACATTAGCTCTAACTTTGTGTGTGTTTATATATTATCACTTTGAGGGTGTGAGAGTTAATGGATTTTTTGGCTATATGAAGCACTTTATGGGACCATCAAAAGCACTAGCACCACTTATGTTTTTTATAGAGATTGTCTCTCACCTTTCAAGAATAGTTTCACTCTCTTTTCGTCTTTTTGGTAATATCAAGGGTGATGACCTTTTCTTGCTTGTTATGCTAACACTAGCTCCGTGGATTATCCCTATGGTGCCTTACGCTTTGCTTACATTTATGGCAATACTACAGACATTTATCTTTATGATTCTTACATATGTCTATCTTGCAGGTGCAGTTGTCGTAGATGAACATTAATCTTTGGTTAATGTATTTTTTGCTCGGTGCTTCCTATGGACTGCTATTTATAGGAGTGCTTGAGCTGTTTTTTGAAATTCCATATATTAGCTTTTATTTTGTATTGTTTAAATTGCTTCCAGGATTAGTTTGTGTTGTGATAGTAAATTTACTCATCTCAAATTACAAATTAAGACACAAAATTGACTAAAATTTATAGATATTAAAAGCATTTGGTGCTAAAATACTAAAAATTTAATTAAGGAAAATAATGTTTGAAATTGTAATAGGATTAGAGGTTCATTGTCAGTTAAATACCAAAACTAAGATTTTTTGCTCTTGTGCTACGAGTTTTGGAGATGAGCCAAATACAAATGTTTGCCCTGTTTGCCTTGGTTTGCCAGGTGCTTTGCCAGTATTAAATAAAGAAGCTGTTATCAAAGCGATTAGTTTTGGAACGGCAGTCAATGCCACTATCAATCAAAACTCAGTTTTTGATAGGAAAAACTACTTCTACCCAGACCTTCCAAAGGCGTATCAAATTTCTCAATTTAGCATACCCATCGTAGAAAATGGCGAGCTTTTTATAGACATTGATGGTAAGGATAAAAGAATTGGTATCACTAGAGCTCACCTTGAAGAAGACGCTGGCAAAAACAACCATGAAGATTTTAGAAGTTTAGTGGATTTAAACCGTGCAGGCACACCACTTCTTGAGATAGTAAGTGAACCAGATATGAGAAGTAGCGATGAGGCTGTAGCGTATCTTAAGAAGCTTCACTCGATTTTGAGATTTTTGAATATTAGTGATGCAAATATGCAAGAAGGAAGCTTTCGCTGCGATGTTAATGTCAGCATTCGCCCAAAGGGTGATGACAAGCTCTACACTAGAGTTGAGATTAAAAACCTAAACTCATTTAAATTTATCCAAAAAGCGATTGAGTATGAGGTAGATAGGCAAACTTCTGCGTGGGAAGATGGAGTTTATGACAAAGAAGTTGTGCAAGAAACAAGGCTTTTTGACACCAAAAATTTAATCACAAAATCTATGAGAAGCAAAGAAGATAGTGCTGAATATAGATATTTCCCAGACCCTGATCTACTGCCTGTGCATATTGATGATGAGATGATGCAAAAAGGGCGTAATATCAACGAACTTCCTAATGAGAAGCTCAAAAGATATGTCGAAAAGCTTGGTATCAAAGAGAGTGACGCAAGGGTTATTATCTCAACTTATGAGATGGCGAAGTTTTTTGAGGATTTAATAGAAGCAGGGCATGAGCCAAAACTTTGCGTAACTTGGCTAACAGTTGAACTTCAAGCAAGGCTAAAAAACGGTCTAACTATCGAAGATAGCCCGGTTGATAGCACAAAATTAGGGCAAATTTTAACTAGAATAGAAGATAATACTATCTCTCAAAAAGCCGCAAAAGATGTGCTTGATTATCTGATGGAAAATAATGAGAGTGTTGATAGCGTTATAGATAAACTTGACCTTAAACAAGTTAGCGATGATGGTGCGATAAGTGCCGTAATAGACGCGGTTTTAACCAAAAATGCTGATAAAGTTACTGAGTATAAAAGTGGTAAGGACAAACTCTTTGGCTTTTTTGTCGGTCAGGTTATGAAAGAGGGCAAGGGTGCATTTAACCCAGCTAAAGTTAATGAACTTCTAAAGCAAAAGTTATGATCTCTATAATTGGTGCGGGCAAGTGGGGACAGGCTCTAAAGCAGGCGTTTGAAGACGCAGGAAATAGAGTTTTGATCTCATCACGCTCACCTAGGCAGATAGCGGATTTTTGTAAGCTTGATGAAGCTTTAAAAAGTGAGTATTTGGTATTTGCTATCTCAGCCCAAGCCATTAGACCTTGGCTCGAAACAAATGCTAAAAATGGCGAGTTAAATGGCAAAAAAATCCTTGTCGCTGCTAAAGGCATAGATGTAGCAACTGGCAAGTTTTTGAATGAAATTTTTGAAGAGTATTCAAGCAATATTGCCTATTTATCGGGTCCATCTTTTGCTAGTGAGGTTATGCTAAGGCTTCCTTGTGCGGTTGTGGTTAGCTCTAAAATCAAAGATTTAAGAGATGATTTTACTAGGTTTTTCCCAAGTTATATCAAAGTTTACAGTGAAGATGATATTATAGGGGCTGAGATTTGTGGAGCGTATAAAAATGTCATAGCAATCGCTAGTGGGATTTGCGATGGGCTAAATTTAGGCAACAATGCAAGGGCTAGCTTGATTGCTAGAGGGCTTGTAGAGATTGCTAGGTTTGGTAAAGTTTTTGGTGCAAGAGACGAGACATTTTTGGGGCTTAGTGGGGCAGGAGATCTGTTTTTAACAGCTTCAAGCAATCTATCAAGAAACTACAGAGTTGGCTTTGCTCTAGCTTGTGGCAAGAGTTTGGATGAGATTTTGGCTGAGCTTGGTGAAGTGGCTGAAGGCGTTGCAACATCCAAAGCAATAGTCAAAATCTCAAATTCAATGCAAATTTACACACCAATCGCAACTGAGGTTTCGCTTATTATTGATGGAAAGAATGCAAAGAATAGCTTAAAAGATCTGCTTAAGAAAAAATAAATTTGCTAAAATATATTTTGAAATTTTAGCAAATTTACACTCTTTTAGAGTAAATTTTATAGCCCCTTATAAATATCGTAGAATTTATCTTTTTGTGTCTCATTGATATTTTGAAAATCTACTAGATACTCTTCATTGATTTTTGAGAGCTTATCAAGCACGTGAAATAGCTTAGTTTCCCACCTTTGAGAGTCTTGCAGGTTTTTGTGAGTTTGGATGATAAAATCAAGTTCGTTCGTAAGATCTTGCAAATCACGTTTTAAATCAAATCTATCTTTGCCATCTTTTAGCTCTAAAGCGTCCAAGTTTTTTTCAAAATATTCGATCTCTTTGAGAATTTCAGTTGCAAAAATACCGTATTTAAGAGCGTCATTTCTAACTAAATTTGAATTAGGATTTGCCTCAAATTTAAGAATTTGTGTGTAAATTACAATTGCTACAATCGCAATTGCAGTTATTAAAAGACCAATTGTCATTTTTCTCCTTTTTTAAAATGTATTATACCATCTGTTGATACCAAAATCAGGCTAAACCAGATAAGTAAGAAGCTGATCAGCTTATAAATATTTAACTCTTCGCCATAGATGAAAATCGCCACAAGCATACTTATACTAGGTGAAATGTATTGCAAAAATCCAAGTGTGATGAGCTTAATTCTAAGTGCGGCCTCGTTAAAAGTAAGAAGTGGAATCATCGTTACAAGGCCACTTGAAACCAGCAAAAGCCCATTTAAACTAAAGCCAAAATTTACCCTCAAAACATCACCAAAAATCACAATATAAAACAGAGCAAACACTGACAAAAAGCAAGTCTCAATAAAAAGCCCTTCAATTGTTGGCACACTTAGGCGTTTTTTGATAACACCATAAATTGCAAAAGTCACTGGAAGTGTAAGTGAAATCAAAGGAAGCTTACCAAGGCTATAAATTTGCACTGCTATGGCTATTACTACGATGCAAACTGAAATTTTACCAACCTTGCTAAGCCTCTCTTTTAGAATAATCGCTCCAAGAAGCATACTCATCAAAGGATTGATAAAGTATCCAAGGCTGGTTTCTAAAATTCTATCAGTATTAACTGCATAGATATAAATTCCCCAGTTCGAGCACACAAAAATACCAGCTACTATCAAAGATATGGTAATTTTTTTGTTAAGCAAAATGAGCTTTAAATTTCTACTTTTTTTCTTGAGTTTTATGAGTAAAAACAAAAACGCACTTGCCCAAAATATCCTACTAGCCAAAATTTCAAGCGAATTAACTTCATTAAGAAGCTTGAAATATATTGGGAAAAGTCCCCACATCAAGTATGTCATCACACCGTATATTAGCCCTAAATTTTGCTCTTTTATTTGCATTTTGTCCTCATATTCTTATAGAAATTTTGCATTATATAATCATAATATTTAAAACTTACTTATGAAGTTTTAAGGGTATTTTGGTATTATAACAAACAATTTTTATCAAATGAGGGAGTGCTATGACTTGGAGTAAAAGTTCATGGAGAGAGTATAATATTAAACAACAACCCGTCTATCCAGACAAAAATGCCTTAAAAAAGGTTGAAGACACTATCGCTTCGTTTCCACCGCTTGTTTTTGCTGGCGAAGTTGATGAGCTTAAAAGGGATTTGGCAAACGCGACTTTAGGCAAAAGCTTTTTGCTTCAAGGTGGGGATTGTGCGGAGAGCTTTTATAACTACAAAGCTGATAATATTAGAGATCTATTTAAACTGATGCTTCAAATGTCAGTTGTTCTAACCTACACAAGTGGGCTTCCTGTGGTTAAGGTTGGGCGAATTGCCGGACAGTTTGCCAAACCTAGAAGTAGCGATTTTGAAGAAAAAGATGGAGTTAAACTTCCAAGCTATAGGGGCGATATAGTAAATGGCTTTGAGTTTAATGAAGCTGCTAGGATACCTGATCCTGAGCGTATGATAAAGGCGTATCACCAAAGCACTGGGACGCTGAATTTATTAAGAGCGTTTTCAAGGGGTGGGCTTGCGGATCTGCACGAAATTCATAGATGGAACCTAGGCTTTATGAAAAGGGCTGAACTTGGTAGCAGATATAGGCAAATCACTGGTGAAATCACTAAGGCTCTAAATTTTATGGATGCTTGCAATATCACTTCTCAAAATACACCATCTATTAGAGAGACCAAATTCTACACATCCCACGAAGCACTTTTGCTTCCATATGAAGAGGCTTTGACTAGGGTTGATAGCCTTGGTGGTGGAATTTATGGCTGTTCTGCACATATGCTTTGGATAGGCGAGAGAACGCGTGGTATAAATGACGCACATGTGCACTTTTTAAGTGGGCTTAAAAATCCGCTAGGCGTTAAGGTTGGACCAAATATCACACCTGATGAGATAAAAGCTTTAGCTGAGAAACTAAATTCTCAAAATGAACCAGGAAGGCTAAATTTAATCATTAGAATGGGGGCTCACATCATCGGCGATAAACTTCCAAATATCTTAAAAGAGATTAAAAAAGAGGGATTAAATATCCTTTGGAGCATTGACCCAATGCACGGCAATACAGTCAAAGCTTCAAACAACTATAAAACTAGAGAATTTGATAAGATAATGGATGAAGTTAGGCAGTTTTTTGAAATTCACAAAGCTGAAGGCACTCATCCAGGCGGCATTCACCTTGAGATGACTGGACAAAATGTCACTGAATGCACGGGGAGTTCATTTAATGTTACTGAAGAGACTTTAGCTAGCAGATATGAAACACAGTGCGATCCAAGGCTAAATGCAGATCAAGCTTTAGAGCTAGCATTTTTGATATCGGATTATCTAAAAGAGATAAAAAAATAACTTAATTTGGGTATTTTAAATACTCAAATTTAATTGTTAATTTTAGATAATAAATTTAGCGTTTTTTCATCAATTTTTGAGATTTTACCATCAACTAAAAATGCTAGAGAAATTTCAGCACTAAAGGCTAACTTATTTATAGGATTTTCTTTGATATCTTTAATTCTATAAATTTCTTGGTGCAGGGTTAAACTCGCTTTTTTAAGAGAAGTTATGGTAGTCTTTATCTCTAATATATCACCCAAATAGCAAGGGTTTTTATAATCAGCAACTATGCGAGTTACCACAAAGCCCATATTGATACCAAAAGCTTTTGCACCATTTTTAAATAGATACTCGCTTCTTGCTATTTCACAAAAATTTATATAATTTGCGTGATAGACTATTCCTCCAGCGTCAGTATCCTTATAATAGACTCTAATTTGCATTTTTTTGTCTAGGAAATTTCAAGAAAAATAGCAGTGTCTGAAGTATCAAAAGTAGCTTCATCGTCCATTCGCTAGCATTGTGAATAGAGTAAAACTCAGCTGTCATAGTCGCTTCAGGCCCTTTTGCTTGAGCCCCAACTATATAGTCACTAAAATATAGCACAAAAGTTAGAGCTAAACAGATATGAATAAGCCCTATCATAAGGGTTGAAAAACGCATATTAAAGCTTTGAGATTTGTTGTTGTTAAAATTTATCATCTCATAAATAAGTATAATAATTGAGATGATGATAAGTGGGGTGTTGTATTTCACAAAAATATTTGTCATCAGCTGACCGCTTTGAAAATGGCTCAAAACATTATCACCCAAAAACTCACTAGGATAAAATATTGTAGGGGCAACTAGCACACCAAGGGTAAGCTCTATCCCAACTACTATGGCTATCAAAAAAAGATAAATAGGTAAAATTTTTCTCATAAAAGTCCTTAAATTTATAACTGAAACTACTATTTTACTACACTAAAATAAACGGTGTTTTTAAAATCGGTTAAAACAAATTTTAAGTAAATTTCAGATATAATCCAAATTTGTTTAAAATTTTAAAATTAAGGAAAAACAATGAAAAGAACATATCAACCGCATAAAACTCCTAAAAAGAGAACTCACGGTTTTAGAGTTAGAATGAAGACTAAAAATGGTCGCAAGATTATCAATGCAAGACGTGCTAAGGGTAGAAAAAGACTATCCGTGTGAGGAAATTTGGTGCTATAAGTTTGCAAGATGAGTTTGCAAACACATACCAAAATGCCAAAAGATGGCACTGTGAGCAAGCGGTAGTGTATTTTTTGCCAAATAATGATGATAAATTTGCAGTAGTCGCTAGCAAAAAAATAGGCAAAGCCGTATGCAGAAATCGTGCAAAAAGACGTCTAAGGTCAGCTTTTGTCTCTTTGAGTGGTGAGTTGGAATTTGGAATTTATATAATTGTTGCAAAAAAAGGTGTTTTAGAATCAACTTTTTTGCAACTTCAAAAAAATTTAAGATGGTCTTTTAAAAAAGTAGGTGCTTTGAAATGAGTAAATTTTTTATAGGTATGGTTAAATTTTATCAAAAATATATATCTGTAAATTTCCCAGCTTCTTGTAGATACTATCCAACTTGCTCTGAGTATGCAGTTTGGAGTTTTGAAAACTCAAGCTTTATTAGAGCTTTTTTTGGCTCATTTTTGAGAATTTTAAGGTGTAATAAGCTTTTTAAGGGTGGGATAGATTACCCTACAACAAAGAAAAAATTTAATAAGCCATATATTTTTGCAAATCATCACAACATTAAGCCAAAGTTTTGGTTTATTCCATATAATGACAAATCAAATAAATTTTATATAGTTAAAAATTTAAAAGGAAATTAAGTGCAAGATCAAGGTTCAATTCAAAAAAGAGTGCTTATAGCCACACTTTTGGCTTTTGTATTTTTTATAGGGTATGATTATTTTTATCTCTCAAAAATTAGAGTTGCAAACGAAAGCAATATAACCTCACAACAATCACAACAGTTAGCTAGAGATCAGCTAGACGACCAAATCAAACAAAGTGCTACAAATCAAGGTGTTTTACCAGTTTCTAGCGACCATCCATTGCAAACTGCATCACAGATTGCTACTATTAATTCAGGTGTTTTTCACGGAAGCATTGATGAGTTTGGTAGAATAAGTTCATTTATTCTTGATGAGAGAGTTTATAAAAATGAGAGCGGTGGCATGCCTGATATGGTTGATCTATCATTTTATCCGCTACCTCTTGAGATAAGATTTACAGACGCCAATCTAAATAAAGAGGCTAGCACTACGCCTTACACCGCCTCAGTTTCAAGCATAGATGTGAGTTCAAATAGTCAAAATATCATCTTAACTCAAAAATTAAGTGAGCTTGAAGTCGTTAAAAATATAACTTTTCATCCAAATGGCTCATACGATATCAAAGTAACCTTAAGCAAAGATGTGCCGTTTTTGATAACTCCTGGTTTTAGGCCAAATATCGCAGTTGATGGCTATACAATTCACGGAGCAATTATCAAAAAGAGCGATGAGAAGCTTGAGGTGATAAAAGATGGCAAGGTCAAAAATGGCGAAAGATTTGATGGGGCAAGCATTGCAGCAGCCTCAGATAGATACTATACAAATTTCTTTTACCAAACTTCAGAACCACTCAATGTTATAGTTTTTGGCGATAGAGACAAAAATGTCCAAGTTTTTGCTATGGCAAGTGGTAGCTTTAGTGCTGGTGGATATTTGGGACCAAAACATGTCAAGCTTTTAAGAAGTATCAATCCTGAACTAACTGATGTAGTTGAGTATGGTTGGTTTACATTTTTGGCTAAGCCTATGTTTAGCTTTCTTGATTGGATATATAGTTTTACAAGAAATTGGGGTTGGGCGATAGTTTTGCTTACGATTTTTATTAGAATTTTGCTTTTTCCTTTGACATTTAGAGGGATGATCTCTATGAACAAGATGAAAGATCTTGCCCCTAAAATGAAAGAGCTTCAAGAAAAATATAAAGATAACAGAGAAAAACTTCAAATAAAAACTATGGAACTTTATAAATCCCAAGGTGCAAATCCAATGAGTGGATGTTTGCCACTTTTACTTCAAATTCCTGTATTTTTTGCGATATATAGAGTGCTTTTGAACTCAATTGAGTTAAAAGGTGCACCGTGGATTTTGTGGATAAGCGATTTGGCGGTTAAAGATCCATTTTTTGTATTACCTGCGATAATGGGGCTTATGATGTTTTTACAGCAAAGAATTACGCCTACAAATTTCACCGACCCTATGCAAGAAAAAGTTATGAAATTTATGCCACTGATATTTTGTGTATTTATGGCGTTTTTCCCTGCTGGACTTACACTATATTGGTGCATAAACAACAGTTGTTCTTTTGTGCAACAGCTTGTGATTAATAGACATTTTGCCAAACAAAAAGCACAAAAAGAAGAAGAAAAAATGGAGAAAAACAAAAAATGAGAATAGAAGCAAAATCTTTGCAAGAGGCTTTTAGCAAAGCTGCACTTGAGTG
This sequence comes from Campylobacter sp., assembly GCA_022775765.1. Taxonomy (GTDB): domain Bacteria; phylum Campylobacterota; class Campylobacteria; order Campylobacterales; family Campylobacteraceae; genus Campylobacter_B. The sequence goes on from JALFKC010000032.1 coordinate 27,007, forward strand.
TGATTGTTCAGTTACAGAGCTAAAATATGAAATAATCCAAAATCCAACTAAAGGATTTTTGGGTCTGTTTAAAAAAACCGCTATTATTGAGATTAAAAATCAACCAACCAAATCTCACACACTTAAATCTCAAAAACAGTCCCAAAGTCATAAAAGCCAAAAAGATATCAAAGATGAGACCCCTGCTAAGGGTTATAAAATCACCAAAAATCCTACCCCAAAAAATAGTTCAAATTTAGAAAACCATAGCTCTCAAAAGCCAAATTTTGAAAAAAACCGTATCAAAACGGACTTAGAAAAGACATCTCAGCCAAAATTCAGTGCTGAAACTTCCGAGATAGAAAAACCACACTTCAACTCTTACAAAAAATATACCAAAAAATATAGAAATGAAGTTAGTGATGAAGCTTTAAAACAGATTGAGCTTGAATTAAAAGAGCTATTTGCTAAGACACCATTTATCATCTCAACTATTGAGATTAAAAAATTTGAAGATCATACAATTTTGATATTTATAGATGGCGATGACGCAGCGCTTTTAATTGGCAAAGATGGTAGAAGATACAAAGCGATCTATTATATGCTTTATAGCTGGGTAAATTTAAAGTTTAACTTAAATGTAAGACTAGAAATTTCGAAATTTCTACAGAGTCAAGAGCTAATGATAGCTGAATATCTAAAAAGTGTAATTCAAAGGGTAAATTTAGTTGGCAAAGCCACAACCAAACCACTTGATGGCATACTCATTGATATCGCACTAAAACAGTTAAGAGATGAATTTCCAAATAAATATGTCGCTGCAAAACACTCAAAAGATGGAAAATATATACTTATAAGTGAATTTAAAAAATGAATGATACCATAGTCGCAAACGCCACTGCTAACGGAGTAGGGGCGATTTGTGTGATTCGCCTAAGTGGTAAGGACGCTCTAAAACTAGCCGCTACTCTTAGTTCAAAAACTCTACAACCACGCTATGCTACGCTTTGCAAGCTAAGAGACAAAAACGGCGAATACATAGACGAAGCGATTTTAATATACTTTAAGGCCCCACATAGCTTTACAGGTGAAGATGTGGTGGAGTTTCAAACTCACGGTGGTTTTGTGGTTGCAACGATGATAATAGAAGAGCTAATATCTCTTGGGGCTAGGCTTGCAATGCCTGGAGAGTTTAGCAAAAGAGCATTTTTAAACTCAAAAATGGACTATGCAAAAGCTTCAGCAATCAGTGCGATTATCAATGCCAAAAGCCAAAATAGCGTTAAAATTCTCTCAAAAGTTATGCAAGGTGAGCTTAGTAAATTTGTAGATGGTTTAAGAGATGAACTGGTTAAAACCCTAGCTTACGCTGAAACCTGCATAGATTATAGTGATGAAGATTTGCCAAAAGACTTGCTTTTTACCACTGATGATATGCTTAGCAAAAATATTAATTTGCTTGATGAGATTGTCGCTATTAGTGAGCAAAGAAAAGGGCTTATTGAGGGCTTTAAGGTTGCGATAGTTGGCAAGCCAAATGTTGGTAAAAGCTCGATTTTAAACTCACTTCTAAAATCAGAAAGAGCTATAGTTAGTTCTGAAGAGGGCACGACTAGAGATACAATTGAAGAGAGCTTAATAGTTGGGACAAATTTAATAAAAATAGTCGATACAGCAGGCATTAGAAACCCTGCAAGCTATGTAGAAAGCTTAGGTATTCAAAACTCAATGAAAGCCATATATGAAGCTGACGCGGTGATAGCTGTGTTTGATGGAAGTGAAGTTTCCAATGAAAAAGATAAGAAAATATTAGAAATTCTTGCGGCTTGCAATAAAAAGATATTTTATGCTCTAAACAAAAGTGACCTTAAACTAAAATTTGATCTAAATTTGCCAAATCCCATTAAGCTTTGTGCTAAAAGCAATACCAAGCCACTTATAGATGAGCTTAGCAAGTATTTTAACTCTCAAGATAGTAGCCAGCTAATCCTTACAAATCTTAATCAAATCAACTCTTGCAAAAATGCTAGCTTACACCTTAAGAGATCAAGAGAGTTTTTAAGTGATGAAGAGTTAGAGCTTTTTGCAATGGAGCTAAACTTAGCTATTAATGAGCTATCAAATATCACTAGACCTTTTTATAGAGATGAGATCTTAGACAAGATGTTTTCAAGTTTTTGTCTTGGCAAGTAGATAAGAGTGGTTTATAAATTTCTGAATTTAATAGCTTGAAATTTAGAAATTTATAAACTTTATAGCTATTCTTGGGTAATATAACTCAATAAATTTCAAAAGGATTTTCATGGATAAAAAGACCATAGAAGCACACAAAATCAGCGAAGAAGAGTATCAAAAAATCTTATCAATCTTAAATAGAGAGCCAAATTTACTAGAGCTTGGTATATTTTCAGCTATGTGGAGTGAGCACTGCTCATACAAATCAAGCAAAAAATACCTAAGTGGATTTCCAACCAAAGCCCCGTGGGTTATTCAAGGACCTGGTGAAAATGCTGGTGTGATCGATATTGGCAAGGGTATGGCGGCAGTTTTTAAGATGGAGAGTCACAATCACCCAAGTTTTATAGAGCCATTTCAAGGAGCTGCAACTGGAGTTGGTGGAATTTTTAGAGATATTTTTACGATGGGAGCAAGGGTTGAGGCTAGCCTAAATTCACTTAGATTTGGTGATATCAGAAGTGATAGCGAGACTAGCAGATATCAACGCTACTTAGTGCGTGGAGTAGTTAGTGGAATCTCTCACTATGGAAACTGTATGGGAGTGCCTACAGTTGGTGGTGAGACGACTTTTGATGAGAGCTTTAATGGCAATATTTTAGTCAATGCTTTTGGGCTTGGAATTTGCAAAAGTGATGAGATTTTCTATGCGAAAGCCGAGGGTGTAGGTAATCCAGTTATCTATGTAGGAAGCAAAACTGGGCGTGATGGGCTTGGTGGGGCTGTGATGGCAAGCGATAGTTTTAGTGAGGCTAATAACTCGCTTCGTCCAACAGTTCAAGTTGGCGATCCATTTGCAGAGAAGCTTTTGATGGAGGCTTGCTTAGAGCTATTTAAAAAAGACTACATAGTTGGTATCCAAGATATGGGTGCGGCAGGGCTAACTTCTAGTAGCTTTGAGATGGCTGGAAAGAGCGGGGCTGGTATGAAAATGCACCTTGATAGAGTTCCTATGAGAGAAGAGGGGATGACGCCATATGAGTTAATGCTTAGCGAAAGCCAAGAAAGAATGCTGATTTGTGCTAAAAAGGGCTATGAAGATAAAGTCATAGAAATTTTTAGAAAATGGGAACTTGACGCTGAAGTGATTGGAGAGGTTACTGATAGTGGGAATATGGAGCTTTTTTGGAATGGTGAATTGGTTGGAGTGATTCCAATAGAGCCACTTAGCGAAGCTGCACCCGTGCTTGATAGACCTATTAAAAAGCCTGAGTATTTAGATAGGATAAAGGGTGAAAATTTTTGTGCATCAGCCTATGAGAGTGTGGATATAAATAGTGCGTTTTTAAAGCTTCTAGCCCATCCGAATGTGCTAAACAAATCCTATATTTACGAGCAATATGACTCATATGTAGGCACAAATTCTATCAAAAAAGCAGGCTCACTAGGAGCTAGTATTTTAAGAGTTAAGGAAAGTGGTGTAAGCATAAATATGGGTATGGAGTGTAACACTATGCAAAATTATATAAACCCTAGAATTAGTGCAGCTACTGCAGTGGCAACTAGTGGTAGAAAGGTAGCATTAAGCGGGGCTATGCCGTTAGCGATTACGGATTGTCTAAACTATGGAAATCCTCAAAATCCTGAAGTTATGTGGCAGTTTAAAGAGGGGTGCGAAGGTATAAAAGAGGCGTGCAAAGCACTAAACACCCCTGTTGTTAGTGGCAATGTCAGCCTTTATAATGAAACAGATGGCGTTAGCATTCAGCCAAGCCCATCAATTGTGTGCGTTGGGGTAAATGAAGATGCTAATGCAAATTTGCCAAGCAGCTTCACAAAGAGCGGTGTGAGTGTGTATTTGGTAGGTCAAACCAAGGGTGTTTATGCAGGGTCTTTGTATTGCAAAGAAATTCATGGCAAACTCGCTGGAACTCTGCCTGAGATTGATTTTGTCAAAGAAAGAGCACTTTGGGAGCTTGCCATCAAAGCTAATAAGATGGGAATTTTAGAGTTTGCAAACTCTGTAGGAATTGGCGGAGTGGCTATCACGCTAGCTAAGATGGCTTGTGTGGGAAATTTGGCCGGTAAGTTTGAGCTTAAATGCGAAGAGAGAAGTGATATATTTGAAGAGAGCTTTTCAAGAGCACTAATTGGTGTAAAAGATGAAATAAAATTTAAAGAGTTAGCTGGTGAGTTTGGGCTTGAGATCTCATATCTAGGCGAAACTAGCAGTGATGATAAATTTAGCATAAATGAAGTAACTCAGAGCCTAAAGGCTATGCAAGAGATCTATTTTGGTGAATTTGCAAAGATAGTGTCTAAAGAAAACTAATGAGTATTTTTTCGGTTTTTTTCCTAGCGGTTGTGCTTTTTGTAGTTTTTTCATCAAAACTTACATTTTTGTATCGACCGCCAAAAACCAAATCCAAACCAAATTCTGGGTTAAAATACGCACAATTTGTCATCTCTTTGGTGGCTAAAGTTGTCAAAAGTGATGGCAGAGTCAATGAGCATGAAGCTGAGATGGTCTCAAATTTGCTTGATGACCTGACTAAACAAATCGGTGGAAATTATCGCCAAAGAGATATCTTAAAATCAACCTATAATATAGAAAAAGACTCAAACAAGAGTGCTTTTAGTATCGCTAGAGAGTTTGACTACGCTTTTAATATCCCAAACAAAGAGAAAATGGGACTTATCTATTTTTTCTTAAATGTAGCGTATGCAGATAAAAATTTAAATATCGATGAATTATCAGCTATTGAGAGTATTGCAAATGGCTTTGGGGTGAGTAAAACTATAAAAGATATGGTATTTGCTAAATTCAAACGCGAATTTCAAAGCCATCACAGCGGATACAAAAACTCTTATCAAGGCTATCAAAAATCGCAAAGCTCTGATGAGAGTATAAAGCCTACAAAAGATGATTATCAAATTCTAGGTGTTAGCAAGGACGCTAGCAACTCTGAAATCAAAAAAGCTTGGCGAGAGCTTGTCAAAAAGTATCACCCAGATTTATTGATGGGTAGGGGCGAGAGCGAAGAGATAGTCACTAGCGGGACTAAAAAACTTCAAGAGATTAATGAAGCTTATGAAAATATTAAAAAACAACGAAATATCTGATAAATTTAGTAAAAGGAGAGAAAATGAAAGCACTTATAAGTGTAAGCGACAAAGATGGCGTGGTTGAGTTTGCCAAGGGTTTGGCTAGTCTTGGATTTGAAATCCTAAGCACAGGTGGAACCTACAAACTTCTTAAAAATAGTGGCGTAAATGCGGTTGAAGTGAGCGAATTTACCAAAAGTCCAGAGATGTTTGATGGTAGGGTCAAAACCCTTCATCCCAAAATTCACGGCGGAATTTTATACAAAAGAGATGACGCAAATCACCAAGCCCAGGCCAAAGAGTTTGGAGTTGAGAGTATTGATTTGGTGTGCGTGAATTTATATCCGTTTAAGGCAACTATCGCTAAAACTGATGATTTTGCTGAAATCATCGAAAATATTGACATTGGTGGCCCTACAATGGTTAGAAGTGCGGCCAAAAATTTCAAAGATGTATTGATTGTAACTGATATTTTGGATTATGATAGGGTGCTTGAAGCACTTAAAAATGGCGGTGCTAATTATGAGTTTAGAAGAGATTTGATGATAAAGGCTTACGAACACACAGCTCAGTATGACTCAATGATAGCAAACTATATGAATGAGCGATTTAATGGCGGTTTTGGTGCCAAAAAATTCATCTATGGAAGCAAAGTTTTTGATACAAGATATGGCGAGAACCCACACCAAAAAGGTGCTTTGTATGAGTTTGAAAACTTTTTTAGCTCAAATTTCACAGCCCTAAAAGGTGAGGCTAGCTTTAATAATATGACTGATATTAATGGGGCGTTAATGCTCGCTAGTAGCTTTGGCGATTTGCCTGCGGTTGCGATTTGCAAGCACGCTAATCCTTGTGGATTTGCTATAAAAGACAATCTCTTTGATAGCTATATAAGTGCTCTAAAATGCGATCCAGTTAGTGCATATGGTGGCGTTGTGGCGATTAATGGAACCTTGGATGAAAAACTAGCTAAGAAGATGAATGAGATTTTTGTTGAAGTAATAATCGCTGCAAATGTTAATGATGACGCACTTAAGGTGTTTGAAAAGAAAAAACGAATTAAAATTTTCACTCAAAACAACAAATTTCTAGCAAGAGAAGATGACAAATATGACTTTAAATTTGTAAGTGGCGGATTTGTCTATCAAGAAAGAGATTATGTCAAATCTAGCGAGATAGATGAGGCTAAGCAAGTTACCCAAAAATCAGCTTCCAAAGGCGAGCTAAAAGATATGAAAATCGCATGGCAAATCGCAGCTCTAACCAAAAGCAACTGCGTTGTATATGTCAAAGATAGTGCGATGGTGGCTATTGGAATGGGTATGACAAGTAGAGTCGATGCGGCAAGGGCCGCTGTGGCAAAAGCAAACGACCTAGGGCTTGATCTAAAGGGTTGCACGCTTGCAAGTGAGGCGTTTTTCCCGTTTAGAGATAGTATAGATATCGCCAATAAAGTTGGTGTGGCAAATGTAGTGCAACCAGGTGGGTCAATACGCGACAAAGAGGTGATTGAGGCTTGCGATGAGTTTGGTATGAGTATGTATTTTACAGGCTTTAGACACTTTTTGCACTAAAATCTGCATTTAAACTGCACGAAATTTAGCCCCAAAATCTGAGGTTAAATTTCATATATAGATTTGAGTTTTAGATAAAAAATTACTTTAAATATTTTAAATTACTGCTATAACTTATGACAATTTAAATTATTTTTATATATTTTAATTTGTTATAAATCGCGTTTTTTATCTTAAAAATCTCAGATGTTTTAAAAATTTAGAGACTTTTAGCTTTTATTAGGACTTTGTAATTTACTATAAAATATAGGCATTTTAAATCACCTTAAACTATTCAAACTTTTCATAAAATCGTTAAGTTACAAAAACTTCCTAAGTGTTTAAAATTAACAATAAATTTCAAAGAGCACTTAAAGACCCCAAAATGGATATTTCGTAAAATTATAGTAGAAATTTAATTATAGTTTAAAATATAAAAAATAAAGTCGCTAAAATTAATATGTTAAATTTAGCCCAAATTTGGACTAAATTTAGCTATGAAAGATTGAGATTTTTCAAACATTTTATGTAGATTATGTTCGTCAAATGGCAGGTATTTAGCTATGCTAAAGCCTACCACATCACTATTTGCAAAGATAATATCAAATATGCTAGATAATACTTTCATAGTCATTTTACCTCCACCCGAGCCATCGCCAGAAAGCTCCGGATTGGTAAAATATGTAGAGTGAAAAAACTTCTCATCCAGCACATCAATATCAAAATGCACCACAATATAGTCAAATTTTGACATAAATTCTCTAAGTTAGTGGTATTAACTGAGTTTTTTAGCTCAGTGTCCGCACAAATTCCAAGCTCTTTCAAAAAGTTAGCTTGATGATCGTGTAGCCTCTGAAGTCCAGCGTAAAACACACTTGTTGGCTCAAAGCGATTTTTTACCATATCAACTAACTCTTTATCGCCCTTGCCAAGAGGCGAGGCAAGCACCATAGCGTGGGCGTCTGGATAGCAATCTTGTGGCAAGCTAACATCTGGGTGAGCATCTATCCAAATAATTCCGACATTTTTATACTTGCCATTTAGATAGTCAAATGGAGCTTACGAAATTACGTAGTTTCCGCCAATTGTGATAATTTTGTCAGGGTTATTTTGAGTGATTAGTTTTTTTGGCATTTTTGATACCATCTATCACTAATTCTTTAGCATAAATTCCATCTTTTGTCTCATAAACTTTGCTGTTTGGTGCTGTGATAGGAACTTTGATGAGTGGTTGATTGTCGCTTTGTGGGATGTGTGAGATAGCAAATTTGCACCAAAATAATATGTCTCAAGCCCACCAGCAAGGTAATCTGGGTATAATAATCTAATTATTTTTATAACTTTCCTTTCAGTGTAAAATTAGTCTAATTATATAAGAAAAGCTTAAATAAAATTTGATAGATAATTTGCTGTTTTTATTTCAAATAGTCATTAAATTAATATTTTAAAATTAAAATATTTAATGTTTTTAAAATATCAAAGACTTATTAGATAGATTTAATTTTTTGGGATAATAAATTTAGCTAAAACTTAAATTCTAGTGAAAATTTGAGTTCTAAAAATGAAATTTAGATTTAAAATAGCTTAGAATTGACAATAATGATAATTTAAACCTAAATCGCAATAATAACTCAAATTCAAACAATTTATAAACTATCAATATAAAATAATTAAAAAATTAGTAGTTTTATAGTCTGTTTGTTGGTATCGTTGCTAAAAATAGTTATAAATATTAAAAACCAATCAATTATTAGGGCTTAAGTTTAGTTCGGATAAGATAAAGATATTTAGAAATTTTCAATCAATAAAATATCATAAAAAACTGATTATGATTTGAAATCTTTAAAATATTAATATACCAAATAGATATTAAAATTATAAAAAACTCAGTTAAATTTAACAATATAACACAAATTTTGCTATTAAAATTCTAATTAAGCAAATTAAAAAGTTTCGCCAATTACACAATTTAAAATAGCAAATTTCTCAAATTTATCAAAATTTATCTAGCTTTTTACCAAAGCTAATAGCAAATCTAGCAATAATCATAAATTTGTGGCAAATTTGCCACAAATTAAAAGCTATTTTAAGCTTCTGTAGTAGTCGATTTGATCTTTTTTGATGATACGGATATAGTTGGTGTTACCCTCAATTCCAGTAAATAGTCCAGCTGTCATCAGATAAGTTGAGTATGAATTGATGAAGTTTTTGTCATATGCTTCATTTATCACGCTTGTGATTAGCTCGTTTATTTTAGTTTTTGGTTTGACCATTATTGCCTCAACCCCCCACGCTAGGGTTAGGGCGTGTGCGGTTTGTTCGTCGTGAGCGATGGCGTATATCGGAGTTTGTGGGCGGTTGCGACCCATTTTAACTGCTGATTTGCCTGAACCTGTGATAGACAAAATCGCTGCTGCGTTTAAACTAACCGCAAGCCTAGCTGAGTTTTGAGAAATCATATCTGTTTCATCAAAACAAGGCGTGTCAAATTTATCATACGGATAGATTTTTTCAGCTTCGACGATGGTGTTTGTCATCGCTTTGACTACTTCTGCAGGGTGCTTACCAACAGCACTCTCTTCGCTTAGCATAACCGCGTCGGTGCCATCAAGCACGGCATTTGCTACATCGCTTATCTCGGCTCTAGTGGCTCTTTCGTTTTGAGTCATCGAAAGCATCATTTGAGTTGCTGTGATGACTGGTTTTGCTTTTTCATTGGCTTTTTTAATTATCATTTTTTGAATATTTGGGACTTCATAGTATGGCACTTCTATACCTAGATCGCCCCTTGCGACCATTATTCCATCACTTACTTTGATGATTTCGTCTATATTTTCTACAGCGTCAAATTTCTCTATTTTTGCATAAATTTTAGCCTTGCTTCCAAGATCATCAAGGATTTTTCTAACCCTTATGATATCATTTGCACTTTGAACGAATGAAACCGCGACGAAATTTACGCCATTTTTAGCTCCCCACTCAAGGTCTTTTTTGTCCTTTTGAGTAATTACATCGATATTTAGTTTGGTATTTGGGAAATTTACCCCTTTATTTGAGGTGAGAATACCACCATTTTCAAGCACAGCGTGTACCTCTTCATCGCCACTTCTTGTGACTTTTGCTCTAATTGCTCCATCATAGAGATAGATATATTCATTTTCTTTGATGAGCGGTAAAATTTCAGGGTGATTTATACAGAGTTTGTAAGTTTTTTCATCAAGCTGTTTGCCAACAATCTCATCTTTGATAAATACAAGCTCATCGCCTTTTTTAAGATCAAAAAGTTTCTCAAGTTTGCCAACTCTTACTTTTGGACCGCTTATATCTTGAAATACCCCAAGCCTACGGCCAATTTTAGCCTCAACTTCGCGTATTTTTTGTAAATTTGAGTAGTGATAGTCGTGGTCTCCATGGCTAAAGTTCATCCTAAATGCGTTCGCACCCTCTCTAGCAAGAGCCTCTATCACTTCAACTGAATCACTTGCCGGACCGATAGTGGTTAAAATTTTTGTTCGCTTAATCAAAACTTAACTCCTTTATTTTGATATACAAGCACCACTTTATCAGGGGTTTGCTTGTCATACAATCTTATCTTTTTTTCTTTAAATAATTGTAAATTCAAGCTCTTTTGTATTTTAAAATTTGTGTGAAAATATTGGGTGATGGTTTTGGAAATTTTGTGGTAAATTTCGCTACTTTTAGCTAAATTTAAGCTATTGCTATCTTTTAGCTTTTCAAAATATACTATTTTTGTTTTTAAAATCTCATCTTCAAAAACTGCGTCAATTATTAGCTCATTTTCGTCATCATTTTCATAAAGTAGGCCTTGGGCAACTTCGCTAAATCCGTGCAAGGTATTGATATCAAAGATAAAATATCCCCCGTCATTTAGTCTATTTGGAATTTGAGTTAAAAACTTGCTTAGCTCACTATCATTCATATAGTTTAGCACATCAAAAGTCGCAGTTATTAGGTCAAATTTTTCATCCATCTTATCAAGGGTTATATGCCTTGCGTCAATTCCTAAGCTTTTGGCTTTTTGAACCATAAGATCACTTTTATCAATGCCAACCACTTCAAACTCATCACTTAAAATTTTGGCAAATTTACCACTTCCACAGCCAAAATCAAGGGCTTTTTTGCCTTTAATCTCAAGACCATCGATAACATCCAAAATCTCGCTATAGAGCTTGTAGGCTGCTTCGTCAAAGCCTAAAATTTCTTCAACTTTAGCATATAGGTCAAGCTCATTCATCATCAAAATCTTTGACAAATTTTTCGCTTAAAAACTCTACGCCTAAATACTCACACACGCTTAGTGCGTCTTTTTTGGCATTGCTAATAGCACTCGTTGCACCAGGGCTTGGCGTCATATTAAAGATTATGCCGTCATTTTCGTTGATACTAGCTTCACCCAAAAATAGCTTAGCAGTTTTTTTGTCAAAAATCTGCGGTCTAGCCCCACCAAAGCCTTTTGCATAGTAGATATCATCTACGCTTATGGATGGGATGATTTTTTTGGCGTCTTTGACAAAGAGTTTTTTGTTGAGTTTAGGAACTTCAAAAAGCACATTTCTAGCTAGATAGTTGCGAATCTCTCTATCTTTTAAAAGTCCATAAAAAAACTTAATTGCTTGAGAGTCAAGATTCATCGCACTAATGGCCTCTGGGAAGCTTTTTAGTCCGCGATATCTCTCCAAAAGTGGAAGAAGTAGTGCAGTTGGCCCAAATCTAGTAAGCCCGCCTTTTAAAATATCTGGGTCGCCGTGAAGTGCAGCAAATGGAAGCTTTGGATTTTGCACCATATAGACCTTGCCATTTAGCATTTTTTGTTTGGTAAAATAAAAACTTCCTGCAATTATTGCAGTGCCAAGGTCTTTGCCATATCCCATTTTGTGAGCTAGATATAGTGAGTGAGCTCCGGCATTTACTACTACAAAATCAGCACTAATTGATTCACCGCCTGTAGTTTGTAAATAGTATTCATCGCCCATTTTTGAGATTTTAGTAACTCTAGAGTTTAGATAAATATCGCAAATTTTCCCCTCTTTTTTGGCGTTATTAACGAGGCTTACACTCATCGCACCATAATCAGCTGTGGTATAAACTCCAGTTTTTACGCCCATTGCGACGACATTTTCAGACCTTTCAGAGCCATTTTTATCAAAAACGACGCTAGGTTCTATCTCTTTTAGCACTTCTTTGTCATAAAACTCAAGATATGGATAGAGCTCTTTAAACTCATCAAATCTTTTTTTAATATATTCGCACTCTTCATCACCAACACCCATCGCCATCTTTTGGGTTTGGAACATTATTTTGTTTTCATAGCCGTGATTTAGGCAGTATTTCACAGTCATATCGGCTGCTTTTTTGACCTTTTTAGCTTTTTCAAAGGTGTAATTGGTCTCAATATCGCCTGAATGAATGGTTTGAGAGTTGGCACTCGCTCTTGAGTTAAGAGGCGAGAGACTTTCGTATTTTTCAACTAATGCGAGACTTTTTATGTTTGAATATTTACTAAGCATAAAAAGTAGTGAGGTTCCGCTAATTCCGCCACCTACTATGGCAACATCGTAGTGATTTTCTTTCATAATTTACTCCTTATTTACAACCAGACACCGTTATTTAAATAATACTTAAGCGGATAAAAGCTAAGCACCAAAATAAGCCCAAAAGTTGTAAAAATATAAATTTTATACACTTTTTGAGTGGCATCTAGATTTAAAAATTTACAAATAAGGGCAAAAAGCCCCAAAGTTGCGTTTGTAAATATCAAAATGTAGATTATATAGCCAATAAAATAGTAGTTTTGTTTAAGCATACAAAACGGACACTTGTGAAGTGGAAGTTCATAAATATATGGTGAAAAAAATCTAATCACCGCATATATTGCAAATGCTGAGAATAGAACTGAAGTTATACCAAATAGAGTTTTATTTTTAAATAGGGCTGATATTAGGCTTAAAATCGCTAGGGTATAAAATGTAAAAACTATAAATTTTTCGTTTTGTAAAAAGCTTGCTGTCCCAAATTCGCTAGATTTAAAAAGCTCACTGCAGCACCTTACAATGTCGCTAAAGTTTAAATTTATAAAATGCAAAAGTGAGAATATATACTCAAAAACTAAGAATACAAAAATAATGATAAAAAACTTAAATTTAAGCAAGAAAAACTCTGAAGTTTTGGTTTGTGAATCAAGATAGTGAATATATATCCAGCCAATTAGTAAAAACAGATTGACTATTTTTAGCATAAACATATAAAATCCAAAATTTGTCCCATCCACCACACCTACAGCACACATTGCCCCAGGAATTAGCGGTGAAATCTCATCCATAACCCAGATAAAAAATATAAAAAGTAAAATCTTAAGCCCAAGCAAAAACATTAGGATTGTTGAGACCAAATAGCCTTTTTTGTAAAGAGCGAAATTTTGAAATTTTGAGTTTTTTTCTAAGGTCAGAGAGATTTTAAGGCTTACGCAAAATGCGATAAAAGCAAAAATCAAAATAATAGTTTCGCTTAAAAATAGAGCGATTATATATGGATTAAATATTACCATTTTCTTCGCCTCCAAGTTCAAGTATTTTGCTTGCAAACCCGCTGTCAATCACGAGCTTGTCGTGGCTAGCGATGATGATGGTTTGATTTAGTTCCCTTAAAAACTCCAAAAGCTCAAGTGAGAGTTTGGAATCCAAACTAGCCGTTGGCTCGTCTGCAAGGATTAAATATGGCTCATTTATTAAAGCCCTTGCAATAGCAACTCTTTGCCTTTGGCCACCTGAGAGATCTTTGACTAAAGTGTCTTTTTTGTGATAAATTTGGAACTTTTCAAGCAAATCTTTGGCGTAATCTTTGCGTGAGGTTTTATCAACTATACTTGGTAATATGACATTATCAAACGCACTTAAACTCTCAATGAGAGCGAAGTTTTGAAATATTATGCCGATATTTTGCCTTCTAAATTTGCACACAAATTTAAGGCTTAAGTTTGTTATGTTCTCACCATCTATTATCACATCTCCGCTATCTGGGCGAATAATACCTGCAATTATGCTAAGAAGCGTGCTTTTGCCACTTCCGCTAGCACCTTTGATAAGGCAAATCTCATTTTTTTTGACGCTTAAATTTAGTGCATTTAAAACGCAAATTTCATGTCCATTTTCTTTGTAGGATTTATAAATTTGATTTAAATTTAACATCTCTCATCCATTACAGAGATTTTATAAGCTGGAATTATTGAAGTGGCGATAAATAGCGGAACGCTGATAAAAAACAGCATTGCAAAAACTCTCAAATCAAAGGCAAATATAGGGTTAAAATCTAAATTTTGATACCCTGCAAACACACCTTTTAAAAGTGGTGCATTTAAAATATAGACAAAAATTAGCGAAAAAAGCACGCCAAGTAAAAACGCAAATACCGCTAAAATAGATGATTCTATGAGCTTAAACTCAATAATGTGAGAAGCTTCCCAGCCGATATTTTTAAGGATGATAAACTCCTTTTTTTCACTACTGCTAATTCCACTAATTTTATCATAGAGTATGATTACAAATGCACTCAAAGCCCCCAAAAATAGGGCTAAAAACCAGCCAAGTTTATAATCAATCGTCATTTCATACTCTTTAATAAGCTCATCTTTAGTTTTTAGGCTTAGTTTTGGGTAGTTTTGACGAATCTTTTGCGAGATGAAGGAAATTTCATTTTTATTTGTAATATTTATCAAAATATCACTAAATTCTCCCCCTTTTAGTCCTAAAATTTTGCTAGCATTGTCATTGCTAAGCGTGATAATATCGCTATTTTCAAACTCACTTCCTTTTTGATAAATTCCACCAAACTCTACAACCTCTATCTCGTTTTCTGGGGTAAAAAATGCTAGTTTTTTATAGATTTCAAGCTCATCTTTTAAAGCGTTATATAGATTTTTTGAGATAAAAAATGAATTATTAATCTCTGTGTTTTCACCAGCTAAAATAGCTGGAATTTCATCGCTGCCAAGGATAGTAGCATATACTTCTTGTTTTTCAAAATGATAAATTCCCCAAACTCTTTTTTGGATAAGCTCGATACTGGGAATATTATATAAAAATTCTATATCATAATCATTCATAAAAAATTTTTTGCCACTATAGCTTTTTTGGATGATAATATCTGGGAAGCTTTGAGATATTAGATAATACTCTTTTTTTAGGGAATTTGCAATCAAAACACCGCTGCTTATCATAAAGACTAAAAACATAAAAATAGTAGCGATCAGTAAATTTTTACCGCCGTGTCTAAGAATAGAATTTAGTGTGTAATCAAGTATATTATTCATTTTTATACCCTTTGTATAAAAATGAAGCTTTTGAGCTTTTAGGTGCATTTGGGGTGTTTAAAAACTCACCTTTCACGCTTGTATCAAAGTGCCTAGCATAACTTTCATCACTGAAAAAAGCAAATGAAGCAAATCCGCTCATCTTAGTAAAGGCTAGTTTTTGCTCTATTTTTTCATCTCTATTAAAAAGATATGTAAAAGTTATAGCGTAGGCTAGGGTGATAAATAGCGTAAAATAGATGAGTTTTTTCATAATAATTCACCAAATTTATTCGCACTTTTTACCATCAAGCTCACAAAGAAGCTTGACATTTATCTCGTCAAATTTGTAGATTTTAACCCCTTTGTGGTCCAAAGAGAAAATTTTAGCATTTTTTTCATCTTTAAATGGAATTAGCTCATTTCCCATTGGTCCTAAAACATCACTTCCTGCGACAAAAAATGCAGTTTTTGCGTCGGTTATAGTTAATAGGTAATAATCATTTACTTGAATTTGTTTGATTTTAGTATTTTTATCACCGCCATATTTTTGTGGTTCAAGGTAAAACTTCATCATATCCTTAACCCCATCAAAGACCTTGTATTCGTTATTTTCATATATTATTTTGCTTGCCCACTGTTTGTGTGGTGCGACAAACATTCCACACACTGGGCATTTATCATTTTCATTTATACTCATTTGCATTCTCACAACTTCCCAAAGATAAAGCGCAGGAGCACTTAGCTCTTTTTCATCACTAAATTTGCAAGTCTTTTTTAGCTTATTTCTTAAGGCTTTGATATTTTCAAAATTTTGTGGATTTAAAGGAGTGCAGTTTTTTTCATAAAAAGATCTGCCTTTTGGGTAAATTTCTTTTTGTTTTTTGAGTTTTGATTTGGCAAAATCGCTCTCTTCAAGGGCCAAAACATCTTCAAATTTAGCAATTTCGCCACCAAATTCACCCATAAATTCCCTAGCGTCATCTTCATTTTCAAAAGCGTATTTGCTAACCTTTGTCATTGTGGTTGGGGCTTTGCTTCCCACAACATAAAATGCACTGTTTGCGTCTATAATTTTTTCTGTTTTTGCGTCGATTGTTTTGACTGTAGTTAAATCAACAGGGTTTTCTTCATTTTCATACACTAGACATCTAATGCTACAATAGTGCCTATCTTTGCCATTTTTAAGCGTAGCAGCGTGAGTGGTTTTGTAGTGCTTATTTAGAGGCATACCACAAATCGGACAAAACTCTTTTTGGTCGCCATCTTGCATAAAAACTGGCTCGCCACTCGCAGCTTTGTTAAATTCAGTTGCACTTAAAGGCATAAAAGCTAACATTAATGATAAAAGTAAAAATTTAACTATTTTCATATATAGTCTCCTTTAAAATGATACGATATTATATCGTAGTAAAAATAACTTAACTCTTAAAAAATATATTAATATATATCTTGTAATTAATTTTAAGTAAATAATAGGCTAGATTTACTCAGAAACGGCTAAATTTAGCATTAAATTTGAGTTTTTATGTTTATTTTATTGAAATTTCTATATGATAAAATTTTTAAATTTAAAATTAAAGGTTTTTTATGAGAAAAATAGTGTTACTTTTAGTAATCTTTGTGGCTTTTTTGCAGGCAAATGATAAGGTTTATAAACTCAAACTCGCCTCAAGCTATGAAAGCACTATGCCAATTTTAGGCGAAGTGATTGAAGAGCTAGCAGATACGGTTAAAATTATGTCAAATGGTCGCCTTGAAATTCGCATAGATACCCCATCAAAGCACAAAGCGCCATTTTCCATCTATGATATGGTAAAAAACGGCCAATATGATGCTGGCTTTACCTGCTCGTATTTTTATAAAGGTAAAGATAGTGTTTTTACGCTTTTTACAACTGTGCCTTTTGGAATGACAAAAGATGAACAACACGCGTGGTGGCTCTATGGCGGTGGCAAAGAGCTGAGCGATAAAGTTTATGCAAAATATAATATGAAGGAGTTTTTGTTTTTAAACAGCGGTATGCAAATGGGTGGCTGGTTTAAAAAAGAGATAAACTCACTTGAGGATTTAAAAGGGCTAAAGATAAGAATTCCAGGTTTTGGCGGAGAGGTGATGAGCAAGCTTGGCGTTGCTATTACAACCATACCAATTGGTGAGCTTTATATGGCCCTTGAAATGGGGACAATTGACGCAGTTGAGTGGGTTAGTCCATCTTATGATATTCCACTAGGCTTTCACAAAGTAGCAAAATACTACTACACAGGTTGGCAAGAACCAGCTAGCGAAAATCAAATAGTAGTAAATTTAAAAGCGTGGAATAAGCTTCCTGCTGATTTACAAGAGATCTTCAAATCTGCAGTTGTTGAAGTGGGCGAAAAGGGTATGTTAAAGCGTTTTATGAAAATGCTAAATTGCTTCAAACCTTAAAAAGTGATTTCCCTGAAGTGCAAATTTCATCATTTCCACCAGAAGTGATGGACGCTCTTAAAGCGGCAACCGATGAGAGTATTGAGGCAAATTCGCTTAGTAATCCACTATTTAAAGAAGTGGCAGATTCTCAAAGGGAGTTTTTAAAACAAGCTAGAGAGTGGAGTATAGCAAGCGATTTTGCTTATCTTGAAAAAACAACTAATAAAGGAGAAAAATAGTGAAAAAATTATTTTGTGCTTTGGCCACTGTTGTAGCCCTAGCAAATTTTGCATATGCAAAAACATATAAATTAAGACTGGCTACGACTTGGGAAAATACTATGCCTGTGCTAGGAGACGTGGCAAATGAGTTTAAAGAATACGCTGAAAAACTTAGCGACGGTAGATTAGAAATTCGCGTTGATACGCCATCAAAGCATAAGGCTGGATTTGGAATTTATGACTTTGTCAAAAGCGGTCAGTATGATTTGGGCTTTAGTGCACTTTATTATTACAAGGGCAAAGACCCCAAAACTATGCTTTGGACTGCGGTTCCTTTTGGGCTAAATACCGCTGAAAGGCAGGCGTGGTATTATTATGGCGGCGGCAAAGAGCTAGCTGACGAGATGTTTAATCCTGCGGGGATGAAGATTTTCCCAATGGGTTCAACTGGAATTCAAATGGGTGGCTGGTTTAAAAAAGAGATTAATTCTCTTGAGGATTTACAAGGTCTAAAAATTAGAATCCCAGGCTTTGGTGGAGAGGTGATGAGTAGGCTAGGCGTTAGTATCAATACAATTCCAACAGGTGAGCTTTATATGGCCCTTGAGATGGGGACAATTGACGCAGTTGAGTGGGTTAGCCCTGTGTATGATATGCCAATTGGCTTTGATAAGGTAGCAAAATACTACTACACAGGTTGGCAAGAACCAACAGGCGATGTGCATTTGATGGTAAATTTAAAGTCTTATGAGAAGCTTCCAGCCGATTTGCAACTCATCATTGAAGCGGCTGCGAGAATGGCGGGCGAAAATATGCTTCATAAAGGCTTTTATGAGAACTCTAAAATTTGGGATAAGATACAAAGTGGCAATTCAGATGTAGAGATTAGGCAGTTTCCACCAGTTGTGCTAGAGGCTTTAAAAAACGCTACAAATGAGATATTGGATGAACTTTCAAGCAAAGATGAGATGTTTAAAAAGATACTAGATTCTCAAAAAGAGTTCCAAAAAATCGGTAGGGAGTGGTATAAGATAAGTGATTTTGCTTATGTAGATAGCCAGCTTGATGATAACTCTAGCAAGTAAATTTGGGATTATTAAATCCATTCATAAATTTGTTTAAAATTTGTGGATGGTGTTGTTGATAGTTAAGTTGTAAATTTTGTGAAAATTTGATAGATTATAGCATAAATTTACAATGCACTGCTAAATTTAGTAAATTTAAAACCAATGACTAACTATCTAAATTGACATTGCAAACAAGCTTAGATATTTTCAAACTTATTAATTTTGTATAAATTTGGGTTGTAAAATTTATACAAAATTTGCCACCACAATATATCTTAAGCGAATCTTTTAGCTTGTAACTTTTCAAAAAACCTTATGGATTTAATAGAATATCTATTTTGATATAGCATTATACTTTTTTGCTTTATAGTATTTTTAATAAGACTAAAGTATAAGAAAATGCGAAATAAATTTATCTATTTTTTATCTCTTTGAATTTAGTTAGCATACTCTTTTTGTTTAAAAACAGAGCTTTATCCAACGCTACTGTTTTAAGCAATTTAGCTTGAGTGTTGGGTTTGCCAAACCAGCATCGACTTTGTCTTTTGGGTCGCATATGCTGGTTTTACACAGAAATCTTTTGCTTCGCAAAAACGCTTCGCTGATTTTCAAAAGAAACCACCCTCGACATTTTAAGAGTTTTTCACACTTATTAACTTAATTTTTAAATTTCAAAATGAGTTAAAAATTATAATAAGCTTTTTAGAGTTTAAGCTATCTTTAGTCAAAAGATTTTGGCAAATTTTTGTGTAAATTTAAGAGAATTTTAGTATTTATAATAAATTAAATCTACTAAATTCTCTTAAATTTAGTGCTAAATCAATTAACCTTAGCGATCACTTCGATTTCTATCAAAGCGTCTTTTGGCAAGGTTTTGATAGCCACTGTGCTTCTTGCAGGTTTGTGAGTACTAAATACTTTAGCATAAATCTCATTAACCACGCCAAAATTACCCATATCAGCCAAAAATATAGTGGTTTTTACTACTTTATCAAAGCTAGTGCCAGCTTCTTTTAAAATTTCACCTAAATTTTGCAAAACCTGTTTGGTTTGAGTCTCTATGCCGCCCTTAACAAACTCACCATCGCTAGTTAGTGGAATTTGACCTGAAACAAAAACAAATCCATTTGCCATCACAGCTTGTGAATACGGCCCAATTGCCGCAGGGGCTTTGTTTGTAGATATAACTTTCATTTTCTCTCCTTAAATTATAAAGTTTTGATATAGCAATTTTACTGCAAAAAACAGTAGTATTACAAACGAAAAGTAAGCAAACCACTTCATCACCGTTTGATTGATAAATTTTCTTGATTTATTCACTGTTAATGGCAAAAACACAAGCCACGAAAGCGATGAGATAATAAAGCCAAGTATGAGTAGGGCTGGGTTTTGATGGGTGGCACTAAGGGCAGCAATTCCGATCCAAAATGTGATGGCGTAGGGGTTTGAAAAGCCTAGACCTATGCCTTTGAGATACATTTTAAACGCTTCATTGTGTGGGATGGCGTCTTTTTTGATCTGAAGTGGTTTTTTAGCACCCTTTAAGATTCCAAATGCCATATAAGAGAGTATTAATGCACCTAAAATCGCTAAAATTTTCATTACCAAAGGGTTGTTTGCAAAGGCTAAGACTCCTAAATTTACGAGCAAAAAATAGACCATATCAGCACTAAATGCCCCAAGCCCAAAAGGCACGGCAAGACGCACAGAAGTTAGGGCGTATGAGATAATTAGCACATTTATAGGCCCCATCGGCACAACTAGAGCGTATCCTAGGATTATTCCATCTATAAAATCCATCTTAAAGCCTCACAACTTTTGCACCAAATCCACCATCAGATGGCGGTGCGTCATAAAATTCTCTAACGCTAGGGTGAGCTTTTAAAAACTCTTTGACAGCGTAAGCTAGCTTGCCTGTGCCAATGCCGTGCTTAACCAAAACTTCATCAAACCCTAGCACCAAGCTATCAGAGATAAACTTATCTAGCAAATTTATCGCCTCTTGGCTTCTAAGTCCGTGAAGATCTATGCTAACACTAGCTTTGGATGGCTTTTCAATGCTTAATTTAACTGAGTTTTTAGACTTTGGTGGCTTGGATGATGGTTTTAATGAGTTTAATTTAATGCGTAAATTTATGCCATTTGCGTCAATCAATGCTTCGTTTTTATTTATTGAGAGAATTTGCCCTTTGATATTTTGGTATTTGACATAATCACCAACTTTAACGTTTTGCTCTTTTTGGCTAAATTTTGGCTTTTCAATGCTTTTTATGAGCTCATTTGCTCTGTTTAAAGCTCTTTGCTTATCTTTGGTATCTTTTAAATTTAGAGTTTTTTTGACCTCTTTGATGGCTTGATAGTATTCAAACTCAAGCTTTGAGATGAGCTTTTTTTGTTCATTTTCGTGGTTTTCTTTTTGGGCCGAGAGATTAGAGATGGTTTTTTGAAGTTTAATCTCAAGGTTTTTGTTCTCTTCTAGTTTGGTTTTAAGCTCTAACTCTAAATTTACCGCTTTGTTTATCATCTCGTTTAGATTTTCTTTATCAAGGCCGTATTCAGCCTTTGCTTCGCTTACAAAATTTGCAGGAATTCCATATCTCAAAGCTGTCTCAAAGGCGTAAGATTTGCCAATAATTCCGCTTAAAAACTCATACTTTGGAAGTGCTAATTTTTCATCATAAAGTGCGGCCAAAAGCTCAACTTCGCTATGCTTTGCAAGTATCATAGCAAGGCGTTTGTGGTGAGTTGTTATGACTAATTTTACATCATTTTGAATGAGTTTATTTATCAAAACAGCATACAAGCTAGCTCCTTCTTCAAAATCAGTGCCAAGTTCAATCTCATCAATTCCAATTAGCATATTTTTCTTGCCAAAAAACTGGCTAAAATGTGCCATTCTGCCTGCAAATGTTGAGATGTCATTTTTGACATTTTGCGGGTCTTCCATAATGATATCAAGCTCTTTAAAGTTGCCGATTTTGCTTTTTGATGAGTTTATTGGCATAGGAAGTAGGTATTTAGCAAGCAGGGCCGCACTTAGGATAGATTTTAGTAGCATACTTTTGCCGCCAGCATTCACGCCTGTAATAAGTAGGACTTTTTTGGTAAAGCTCACACTCACTCTTTTTGGATTTTTTAGGGCGGGATGGGCAAATTCGCTCAAAATTATATCTTTAGAACTATCGCTTAATACAAACTCATAGTCATTAGTTTTAGCCATAAAAACTCTTGCAAGTAAGCTATCAAGCCTGTCGTAAGAGCGGTTTATAAATTTTAAAAATGGCAAATTTTTATTAAAAATTTCACTGATTTTTTTGCAGTATTCATAAATTATCTCTTCGTTTTTTAAAAGTATATCTTCTTGCTCACTTTTGAGTTTTGAAATCGCAGTAGGAAATATATAAAAATACCCGCCACTACTTCTAGCGACTATTTTGCCCTTTAGTGCGTGGTTAAAACCACCCCTTACCAGAAGGGTTTCACTATCATTGATATAGTGAATTTGAGTATCAACAAGATATGGGGTGATATTTTTAGAATAAATTAGCCTTTTTAACTCGTTATTTATCTCATCTTTTTTCATTCTATAGGCGTTTTTTAGTGCTCTAAATCTCTCATCAACACTCTCTTTTAACTCACCCTTATCGTCAAAATAGTTTGAGATCTCAATCATCTCATCTTTTATCTCAATCTTATCAAGCCACTCTTTAAATGACCCCCCAAACTCAAGCTTTTTGATATAACAAAAATAGCTTATAATCTTAGCAAATTCATAAATTTCACTGATATGCAAAGCGGCAAATTTACTAAGCCTAATGAGTGCGTCATCAAGGTTTGCAACGCTTTTTGGCGGAGTTATCTCAAATTTTGAAAGTTCATTTATATATTCGCTTGCGATTTTGATATCACCTTGCAAAAATAGTGGCTTTTCCCTAGATAAAAATGAGTGAAATTTAGCCAGATATTCATCCAAATCAAGCCTTGCAAAAAGCTCACTATTCATCTGTTTCACACTCTTTCATTTTGATTACAAGCCCTTTAAACTCATCACTCACCCCTCTTTTTGAAGTAAAACTTGAGAGTGCTTCGGCTATGTCAAAGTTGGTTTTATTGACATCGTAGTTGCCACATTTCAAAGTTTTGTTTTGTTTGTAAGCTAGGATTATAGCGTCTCTTTTTGCGTAATTTACTTTTTGTTTTTTATTTTCATAAAAATAGCCAAATATGCAAAGTCCCACAAAAAACAGACAGATTATCGCTTTTATGGTTTTGGTTAGTTTTGAATTATTTGAGTTTAGCACCAAAATAATCAGCACCAAAGCTGCTAAAAAAAAGAGCACTCTTATCAAAACTCACCCCTTAATTGCCCCGATATATCTCCAGCTCCAAAGCCTATTACCAACCCTTCATCAAGCAGATGTTTTACGCCAAAGCTATCTACGAACTCAAGGTAGTTTTTGCCCCTCTTGATCTCATTTGCAAACATTGGATTAAGGTTTTTAAACTCATCTTTTAGGCTTATGCCATTATCAGTTTCACCAGCTGCAAACACAGGAAGTATCACAAGCTCATCAGCTAACTCAAAGCACTTTTTAAATGCGTCTAAATTTGCCTTGAGGCGAGTGTATCTATGTGGCTGAAAAATCGCAACTATTCGCTTGATATCAAGCATTTTGGCGTATTCTTTTGCCCCCATCAAAGTAGCTTTTATCTCGGTTGGATGGTGGGCGTAATCATCAATCAATACGAAATTTTTGCTCGCGTGCAAGATATCAAAGCGTCTTTTTATGCCTTTAAAATGGCTGATTTTTGCTCTAATCTCTTCAAGTCCTATCTCGCAATTTGCTCCAAGTATCGCTAAGCTAGCGTCGATTGCAATATGTTCTCCAAGCCCAAAAACTTCAAATTTGCCAAGCTCTTTGAGATTAAAGCTTATGTATGGTTGATAATCTCTTAAGACTGCTTTAAGCTCTGTGATATCTATGCTAGGAAAAAGCTTTATACAGTCCATTTTAAGGGTGGATAAAAACTCATCTTCAGCGTTGATTACGCGAATTTTAGCCCTTTCTAAAAAGCCTTTATAAGCTGCGTGAAATTTTTGCAAATCAAAATCATAATGCTCCATATGTTCAGGCTCTGCGTTAGTAACGATGGCTAAATATGGATTTGAGTTTAAAAAGCTACTATCACTCTCATCAGCTTCAAAAATAATATTGTCACTTTCGTTATATTTCATATTGGACCCAAACTGCTTTGAGATAGCCCCAATTATCATTGAACCATCAAGAATGCTTGAAAGCATTGATGAAG
This sequence comes from Campylobacter sp., assembly GCA_022775765.1. Classification (GTDB taxonomy): domain Bacteria; phylum Campylobacterota; class Campylobacteria; order Campylobacterales; family Campylobacteraceae; genus Campylobacter_B. The sequence goes on from JALFKC010000032.1 coordinate 51,134, forward strand.
TGGTGCTTTTGCCGTGAGCTCCAGCGACTGAAAAGACTCGTTTGTCTTTTAAAACAAATGGCAAAATCTCTTTTCTTGAGTAGCATTTTATTCCTAATTTTTTAGCCTCTAAAAGCTCAGGATTACTCTCTTTAATCGCTGCAGAATACACGACAAAATCTTGATCTTTTATATTTTCTTTGGCGTGCGGGGTTGAGATATCCATCCCAATTTGTCTTAACTCTTTGATAGTAGAACTCTCTTTTATATCAGAACCACTTATTATGAACTCTTTTTTTTCGTGCAAAAACCTAGCAATGGCTGAAATTCCTATGCCGCCTATGCCTATAAAATGAACTTTTTTCAACTTAAAACCATCCAAAAATTTGTTATTTAAGAGTGATATTTTACCTAAATTCTCTTAAATTCAGATAATTCTTAATAAATTTTATCTTGTTTTAAATTTAATCATTGTATTATCTCTAAATTTATATTTAATCAAAAATTTAAGGACAGATATGAAAAAGATCTTACTATTATTTTTGTTTTTAACCTGCTGTGTTGCATATCCTAATGTTATAGAGCGGTTTGTCAATCCAAATAACTGCGTTTTATGTCATGAGCAACATGTAAAAGATTGGAAAACTTCACTTCACTCCCAGTCGCATGAAGATAGCAATGAGCTTTTTAGAGAGAGTGTAAAATTTATCTCTAAAGAGCTTAGGCAGCCATATGAAAATACGGTTGTGAGTTGTGGGGATTGTCACAATCCTAGATTTGATATCAAAAGCGTAGAAGATGACTATATGATAGCCAAAAATTTTGGTATAGAAGCCTCAGTTACCAAAAAAGTCGAAGGAGCAATTGACGCTGAACACATCAAAAACGGCATTAGTTGCTATGTTTGTCACAATGTAAATAGCATAAATCCCAAAAATAATAATCAAGGAATAGGCTATAAGCTTATTAATTGGACTGAAGATAGCACCATAGTTGGACCGCACGATGATGAGAATAATAGAGCTAAGTTTCACCTTAGTTCATCAAGAGAATTTTTCAAAACCAATGAGCTTTGTTTGATTTGTCACCAAGGAAATGGTGTTTCTAACAATAGACTTTCTGCTTATAACACTGGTGTTGAGCTTAGTTCAAGTAGTGACGATAGAAGATGTATTGATTGTCATATGGGTGAGCCAAAAATGGAAATTATATCTCCAAATGCACCTGGGGCTGGAGAGGCTACACCAAAGCATACTAGAGCTCATACCTTTACTGGGGCTAGAAATGATCTATCTTTGCTAAGAGATGCTTTAAATATTGATTTTGAGAGTTTAAATAGAACAAATGCAAATTTAATTCTTGAAAATTTGATTTCACATAATTTTCCAAGCGGATTTAGTGGTAGAAGTTTGTGGATAGAGATAACATTTTTAAGTAGTGGAAAACCTGTTGGTGAGCCAAAAGTTGTAGAGTTAAAAGCAACATATTTTAACAAAAGCGGACTCGAGACACTATCATATGCGGCCACTAGTTTAAAGGATGATACTAGGCTTGAGCCTTTTGAATTAAGAAAAATTCCTATTGAAATCCCAGTCGGTGTAAATGAGATAAAAATTGATGTGGCATATTATCTTTTGACACCATCTTTGCAAAGAAAGATGGATATCAAAGATGAAAAATATACTAAAAAATATGAACTAGCAAGCAAAATTTTTAAACTTCAATAATTTATGGCGGGTTAATCTCGCCATAAATTCAACTACTACACTTAAGATATAAATTTAACTTTCGAAAGATTTCTATTTCGGTTTTGTAACTCTAATCTTTAGATAAGTCTTTATCAACGCTTAATCTAAAATGCTTCCACTCATTTAGCATTTTACCGCCAATACTTTCATAAAATTTGATTGATGGTTCATTCCAATCAAGGCAAACCCAATCGATTCTAGGGCAGTCACTAGTTTTAGCTATTTTGATGAGCTCTTTAAAAAACTCTTTGCCATATCCTTTGTGCCTGTGTTCTTTTTTGATAAAAATATCTTCAAGGTAGATCCCTCTTTTGCCCTCAAAAGTAGAGAAGTTATAGTGCCAAACTGCGTGCCCGATAGGCTCATCACCTACAAAACCAAGAAGCACAAACGCAGCTTTTTTGACAAATAGACTATCATACAAGATCTCTTTTGTAGCTTTTAGATCATCAAGCATATTTTCATATCTAGCGATATCTTTGATAAACTCATAGATTATATCTATATCATCTGGTGAAGCTTTTTTTATACTTAACAAATTTACTCCTTTATTAAATTGCAAATTCTAGCATAAAATATCTATATATAAATATAATTTAAGAAATTATCAAATATAATCGTTTTAAATTTTAAAATAAACCAAACCATACAAAGGATAAATATGCTTTAATTTACTATTTTACTCAAATCTGCTTTGATATTTTTTATACTATTTTCAATAGGCTTTTTGAGTGTGAGTGCTATATTTTTTATGGGCGAGACTAGAAGTGATACTTTGATATTTTGGCATAAATTTTTTGGGTTTTCATTAGGAATTTTGGCAATTATTCATATAATAGCAAAAAAGTCTTTAAGCTTTTAAATGAATTTATCTATGTAATCAGTGGAAGGGCAAATCCATCGTATTGCAATATGGATAGATTAATTGGTGCATTTTCGCCCTATACTTACAAAGAAGTGGTGCTTGGTGAAATTATCAGCTTATCGCTGTTTTCATCGCTTTTATCGGTGCTAAAATACGCAGCTGATCCAAATGACGCTTTGCCTAGCATAACTTACTTTTTGATGGGAAGTTTAAGCTATGCAAATAGTGGGTTTTTGAAAATTTTAGCAATTCCTATGCTAATTGGCGTATTAATTTTGCTAACTCAGTCAAAAATTTTAAACGCATTAAGCTTAGGTGAAGAAGAGGCACTGAGCCTTGGAATAGATACTAAAAAAAGCAAATTTATCATCATAATAGTAGCGACTTTTGTAAGCTCACTAAGCGTGTGTATAGCTGGTGTAATAGGTTGGATAGGGCTAATAGTCCCACATATGTGTAGATTTCTTTGTGGGGCGGATAACAAAGTGGTAATGTCAGCCTCTGCGGTAGTTGGGGTACTGTTTTTGCTATGTTGTGATATATTTTCAAAAATGCTACTAATCTATGAAATACCAATTGGAATAGTAACTTCACTTTTTGGAATATCTGCGTTTATTGTTATTTTAAAAAGCTCAAAAAAAGCAGAGTTCAGTGATAAGGGTTGAAAACTTTAGCATACTTGGAGCAAATGGCTCTCGTAAAACCACGCTTTTAAAGCTAATACTAGGGTTTTTGCCCTATAAACGTGGTGAGATTTTTATAAACAATAAGCCCCTTAAAGATTACCATAAAAAAGAGCTTGCTAACCTTATAGCTTAATCTCGCAGAATCACAACTTAAGCTATGATTATAGCGTGTTTGACATAGTGCTGATGGGTATTAGCAAGGACACCAATGTTTATGAACTACTCATCAAAAGATAGGGATTTAGCTTTAGACGCACTAAAAACTATGGGAATTTCTCATCTTAAAGATTATACTATGATAAGTGGTGATGAGAGACAGCTTGCGTATATTGTTAGGGTTTTGGTGCAAAAAGCTAGGATAATTTTTATGGATGGGTCAACTAATGGACTTGATTTTGGCAATCAAATAAAACTTCTTTTGATGATAAAAAATTTACAAAATAAAGATTATACTTTAATTCAAACAACTCATCATCCAAAGCACGCCAAATTTATCTCAAACAGAGCTATGCTTATAAAAGATGGTGAAATTTTAGCCTTTGATGAGGTACAAAATGCTATAAATTCCAAAAATATTTCTGAAATTTACTCGGTTGATTATGAGAGATATAAGGATAAATTTTAGATTTTATTTGCAGTTGTAAAGCAAATTTGATATGCTTTAAGGTTGGATGATTTTAATGTAGCTAAACAAAAGATTAAATTCAGATTAAAATTTATAAAAAACTATGATTTTTACCAATTAAACTAATATCAGATTTTACAAATAAAATTTCTATTTAAAACTAGTTAATTTATCAAAAAAATGTTAAGCTATTTTATATTTTAAGCACAATAATTTAAGTCTTAATTTATATAAATTGCTTGTAGAATGCAAAAATTTACCAAATTTTAATCAATTACCGCTAATAATCAGAATTTAGCCAAATTAAAATAGTAAGTTTAAACCTTTGTTCTATCTTTGATAGCTTTGCTAAGTGAGAGAGTATCGATATTTTCTAAGCTTACGCCAGTTGGAACGCCCTGAGCTATTTTGGTAAATTTAAGCTCTAAATCTTTTAGACGATCTTCTAAAAATATCGCCACCCCATCAGAATTGATGCTTGGTGTAAAGGCAAATAAAATCTCTTTTGAGTTATTTGTGCTTATATGATTGATTAGCCTTAAAATAGTGCTTTCATCCAAATTCTCAAGCACAAAATATAGCCCATCATAGGATCTGCTCTCTTCGATTAAAAGTATATCTTTTGGGCTTTCAACTACACAAATTATCTCTTTGTTTCTAAACTCATCCGCACAAATTTCGCAAATTTCATCTTCACAAATACAGCCACAATTCGCACAACGCCTTAGAAATGTGACTGCATTTTCTATGCTGTGGGCCAAATTTAGCCCACTAAAAGAGTCCTCAAGACTAATATAATATGCAAATCTAAGGGCTGATTTTTTGCCAACACCGGGCAGTTTTTCAAATGCTGAAACCAAATCATCAAATTTTTCTATTTTCATTTAGTGGCTTTGTCATCCTTGAAAACTATACAAAAATGATGGCTATTCCCACTATAAAAATACTCAAGTTTAAATTTATGCATAGAGCAAATTTTATCTATTATATATAGCCCAAGTCCCATTCCTGTGACTTTTTCATTTTTGTTTCGCACAAAGGCTTGCTTGTAGTGCTCAATGCCAACAGGCATTGGCTCACCTTTATTTGAGATACAAATTCTATCTTTATCACAGGTTATATTTACTTTTTTATCACTTGAGTATTTAAGAGCATTGTCGATTAGGTTTTTGATCGCAAGTGAAAAAAACTGAAAATCCACATTGATAATCGCATCTTCAACGATATCAACCTTGACCTTACTATCCCAGTCATCAAGCATCAAAATATCTTTGGTCTGTTCTAAAATAAGGCTAAAATGATACTCTTGATAGTTTAGTGTGTAGGATTTGGTAAGGAGTTGTTCGACCTTGGCAAACTCATTGATGAGAATTTCTAAACGCTCAAAGATATCGATCAAACGGTTTTTTTGCACTTCATCATTTACCATTTCTGAGACTATGCGACCTTTACTGATAGGAGTTTTTAGTTCGTGCATTATAGTGCGTAAAAATAGCTGTCTTGAGCGGATGAGCTCTTTTATCTTTGTGACGGCGTTATCAAATTCATTCGCAACCTCTGTGATTTCATCGTCGCCTTTTAAGTTTAACTGCACCAGATCCATATTGCCACCAGCAAATTTTTTGATATTTTTGCTTAATTTTGTAAGTGGACGCAGATTTTTCATCACAGAAGCCCAAAGTGAAATTAGTAGCCCTATGGTGATAAAATACCCTATCCAAAGTGGGTCATTGATATTTTTGGTGCCAATACTTTCAAGAGTGAGATTAAATGGCTGAGTTGAGATATGCAAATAGAGATTGTTTTTGTATCTAATAGAGAAAAAATCCCCCATTGATGTCTGTTTGACAAACATTATTCGTTTTGAAGTTAGAACATTTTTGATGGTATTTTTATCAGATACGATTTTGAGATTAAAGTTATTAAAATAGCCTTCAATATCGCGTGGAAAAGCGTCTCTTTCTTGCAAATTTACGAGATAATCAATTGAGTTTAGTTGAGAAGTTTCCATTCGCTTTAGAGCGTTGTCGATTTGCAAGTAGCCAAAGGTCAAAAAAAGCACAGTGACTAGACCAATGGCTACGCAAAAAACTACGGAAATTTTTGTCGTTAAAGACTTTTTCATCCTAGAAGCTTATACCCTATACCTCTAACAGAGAATATATGTTTTGGATTTTTAGAGCTATCTTTGATTTTGTTTCTTAATCTTCCAATGATTACATCCAAACTTTTTGAATCTTTGTCTTTGAGACTTTTGCAGTGATATACAAGCTGTTCTCTTGAGACTGAAAAGCTGTGTTGTTTGATTAGATACTCTAGGATTTCATATTCGGCTGGCGTTAGAGTTAGTGGCTCTTCATGGAAAAATATCACATGGCGTTTTTCATCAACTCTAAATACCGAATCAACTTCGTTTTCTTCAACTTGAGCTGTTTTTTTGTATCTTCTAATAAGGCTCATTATCCTTGCGTGCATCTCTTTTGGGTCATAAGGCTTTGGCAAATAATCATCAGCTCCTATTTGAAGCCCTACAATTTTATCACTTACATCGCTTCTTGCTGATGAGATAATGATAGGAATATCATATTTTTCACGGATCTCTTTGCAAACTTCAAGTCCATCCATTCCAGGTAGAGTTAAATCCAAAATAAGCAGGTCAAAGTTTTTAACGCCGGCACTCAATCCAAGATATGGATCCTCAAAATTTGTAACTTTTATGTTAAATTTTGACAAGTATTCTGAGATGATTTGTGCGAATTCAGAATCGTCTTCAATCATTAAAACATTTATCATTTTTAGTCCTTTAGTTTAAATAGCTGTCATTATAGCAAAATTTAGTAAAGTTTTGATAAAATCAGCTTTTTAGAATAAAAATTTTTAGGAGTGTAAAGTATTGAGTAGTTTTGATTATTATGAGATTCTTGAGATATCAAAAAATGCAAGCGAAGATGAGATCAAAAAATCATTTAGAAAATTAGCCTTAAAATATCATCCAGATAGAAATCAAGGCGATAAAACCGCAGAAGAAAAATTCAAACAAATTAATGAAGCGTATCAGTGTCTAAGCGATCCACAAAAAAGAAGTCTATATGATAGATATGGCAAAGATGGGCTAAATGGAATGGGCTCAGGCTTTGGCGATGTGGATTTGGGGGATATATTTAGTTCGTTTTTTGGCGATAGTGGCTTTGGTGGCTTTTCAAGAAAAGCTTCAATTGACGCGTATCCTTTGGATTTAGAGATAAATACTGAGATTGAGTTTAAAGATGCTGTTTTTGGTGTAGAAAAAGAGTTAATTTATAAAATTAAAAAGCCATGTGATAGTTGTAATGGAATTGGTGGAGAGAAAAAAAGGTGTGAGCACTGCGGTGGAAGTGGGCGTTTTGCAAGAAGAAGTGGCTTTATGAGCTATGTGCAAACTTGTCCATATTGCCATGGAAGTGGGGAAATTCTTACCAAAAAATGCCCAGATTGCAAAGGCAAAACCTACAAAGAAGAAGAGATTAAGTTTAAATTCAACATACCAGCTGGGGTGGATAATGGACTAAGGATTAGGATTTCAAACAAAGGCAATCTCTCAAAAAGTGGTGAGAGTGGCGATTTGTATGTTTATATCATTGTAAAAAGAGATAAAATTTACTCAAGAAGTGGTGATGATATCTATATGGATGTGCCAGTTTTTATCACTCAAGCACTTTTGGGCGAAAATGTAAAGATAAATACGCTAAGGGGTGAAAGAGATCTTAAGCTTGATATCGGAACAAAAGATAGACAAGAGTTTGTCTTTAAGGGCGAGGGGGTAGAAAATATCCACAATAAAAGGCTTGGAAATTTAGTAGTAAAGATTGATATTAAAATGCCAAATAAGCTCACAGAAAAACAAACCTCTCTTATAAAAGAGCTTCAAAAAAGTTTCAATATTGATTCAAACAAAACAAATTCACAAGATAGTATAATTGATAAGATTAAGGAATTTTTTAAATAAATTCTTAGAAATTTGGCTGTATATTACAGCCAAATTAAGTTATTTATTGATAAGAGGTAATACCTCATTTATTTTATTGACAAGGTCTTTTTCAAAAATTGGCTTAGTCAAAAAGTCATAAGCACCTCTATTAAACGCTTCTTGCCTTACTGTATCATCGGTGGTAAGCACTATTACTGGGGCTGAAAATTCTCTAGTTTGGATATTGTCTAAAAACTCAAGCCCATTCATTACAGGCATAACAATATCGAGCAAAATAAGATCAACTTTTGCACCGCTATCTATTAAATTTAAAGCCTCTAAACCATTAGAAGCTTTAAATAACTCATTGAAGATATTGTGCTTTTTAAGCATAACTTCAATCAACTTTAGATTTACCATGTCGTCATCGACTGCTAAGATATTTATCTTTTCCATTTAACACCTACTTTAAAAATTTTTTGATTAACGATTGAAGCTCTGCTTTGTTGATAGAAGCATTAGCCACTTCACTAAATATGCCACTGAATTTATCCGGATTTTCAGTCTTATTTACAAATATCACACTTGATAAATTGTCCTTTTGACCAAATATATCTTTTAATTCATTCAGATTCAAATTTAACACTTGTGAATCAATCATTACCAAATCATATCTATTTGATTTTAATAAATTTATAAAATCATCATAATTTTTAGCTGTATCTACACTTTTACCTATTAATTTTATAACAGCACTAAATATTTTATTTTCTATCATTGTCTTTTTGCACAAAAGTATATCTTTTGTCTTTTGTGATGCTTTGGTAGTAGCTTTGGTTTCTACAACTTTTGGCTCTACTTTAGGAGATTTTTTAATTGGAACTGCTACCATTTTTGTAACAGGTACTTGTTTTATTATCTCTTTTTTAACAATAGTAGGTTTTTTAACAGGAACTTTTTTAATCACAGTAACTGGTTGTTTAACCTTTTTGATAACCTTTTTAGGAAGCTGTTTTTTGACAAGTTTTTTAACTGTAGTTGTCGTACCGTCTGATTTTTTATCAGGTATAAACATCTCAAGCATTCCAGCTAGGATATCTTTTTTGATAGGTTTGGTGCAGTATTCATCCAATCCTTGAGACATAAATCTCTCTCTATCGCCTTGAAGTGCGTTTGCTGTAACTGCAACTATTGGGATATGTTTGAGATTATTTTCAGCTTCGTATTGCTTGATCTGTTTAGTTGCCTCTACTCCATCCATTACTGGCATTGCTATATCCATAAAAATTAGATCATAATCTTTATTTTTTCTCTCTTCGAGTGCTAGAAGTCCATTTTCTACAACTGTTAAGTTCATACCAAAGCTACCAAGGGTATGTTTGATAAGTTTTTGGTTAATTTCATTATCCTCAGCAATCAAAATATTAGCATCATATTTTGGACCACTACCTTTTTTGGTCTCACCACCAGCTACTGGAACTTTAACTTCTTCTTCAACTTCAACCTCTTCGTATTCAGTAGTCTCAACTTCAACTTCTTTATATTCAGTGACTTCTTGTTCTTCAAAGCTATCTACATAAACAGTCTCTTCAACTATCTCTTTGACCTCTTTGTATTCTGTTACTTCTTTGTATTCGACTTCTTCTTCGCTATCTTGGGTAGCAGTTTGAGTAGAGGTTTTTGATGGTTGTATAGCTTCAACTGGTTCAACAGCTATAGGTGCCTTTTCTATTTGAATGTCTTCTTCTATCTTAATATTTTCTTCTGTAGCAATATCAATAGGTTGGACCTCTTTTGTATCTTTTACGGTAACCTTGATAGGCTCATCTTGTGTCTTGCTTGTAGTATCAACCGCAATCTCATCGCTAAGTAGCTCATCAAGCTCAATAGGAGCTATCTCATATTCGGTTTCATCTTTTGTCTCTTTTACTGTAGGTTCTTCAGTAATAAATTCCGCAAACTCATCCATTATAGAGATAGGTTCATCTTTGCTTTGGATATCTTCTTCTACGACAATTGGTTCATCGACAATCTCTTCTTTTGGTGAGGCTGTATCTACAAAATCATTTTTATTGTCAATTGATACTTCGTCGTTGGTTGGAGTGTAATGTTCTGCATTTTTATTGATAATATCTCTTAGGGCTTGAAGAGATTCGTCCTCTTTAGTCTCTTTAGGTGCTACTTGTTGTTGGGAAGTAGAAGTTGTTAGTGCTTCATCTATCTCATCAGTTTTTGGTTTTACACCCAAATCTTGAGCTATACTTGATGCTATTTTAATTAGTTTTGTAACATTTATAGGCTCAGATACGGTGTAGGTGTTTTTGCCACTTATGTTTGCTGTTTGAAGTTCTCTAGCTTTTGCACTTACTACAATAGCTGAATTTACAGCTCTATCTATAAGAGAGTAATTTCTAAGCCTTACAAACACCCCATCAAATGAGTCATCAGAAACACTCTTAAGATTGCCTACAAATTTTAAATCTCCACCCATTTGAGTTATATAGTCTTTTAAGATTTGATTATAAGGATCTGGCTTTGTATCTGTCAGAAGTATGAATTTCATATTTTTAATATTTTGATATGCGTTTTCTGCATCACTTTTGATAGTTTCTTTAAACTCTAGAGTGAAGAAAAATCTACTTCCTACATTTACTTTTGACTCAACACTTAACTCTCCACCAAGCATATTGACATATTTTGATGAAATAGTTAGTCCAAGACCTGTTCCGCCAAATTTTCTAGTGATTGTAGAATCAGCTTGAGAGAATGCGTTAAATACATTTTTGAGTTTATCTTCAGAAATTCCTATACCTGTATCAGAAACGCTAAATGTTACTACAGCTTTGCCTGCTTCGCTAGTCTTTTCTCTTTTGATTTCAACTGTGATAGTTCCATCTTCAGGGGTAAATTTAACCGCGTTACTTAGTAGGTTGATAAGAACTTCTTTAATCTTAGTGATATCACCATATAGGTGGTGTATTAAGCTAGGATCGATAAAGAAATCTATGTCTATATTTTTCTCACTAGCTCTAGCTGAATAAATCTCAACTGCACTCTCGAACTCTTGTATAGGATTAAATAAAATTTCTTCAACTTCGACTTTATTGCTCTCAATCTTTGAAACATCAAGAATATTATTGATAATGACAAGCAAGTTTTCAGAGCTTTTCTCTATTGTATCAAGGTAATCTTCTTGCTCTTCGTCAAGTTCGGTGTTTTTAAGTAGTTCAGTAAATCCAATAACACCATTTAGTGGTGTTCTAATTTCGTGAGACATATTTGCTAGGAATATATATTTAGCCTTGTTGGCATCTTCAGCTGCTTCTTTTTGAGCTGCGATGACATCAATTGCGTCTTGGATAAGACCATACGCTCTTGTGATACCTTCTGTGCTTTGGATATTTATATCTTCGTGTTGGTTTGAAATCTCACCGATTCTTCCCAAAACTCCACCCAGTTCTTTGATACTGTTATTAAATCTTCTTGCGACCACTACTGAAAATAGCAAAAGAAGCACAGCGACAACCCATACTGTAATAGCTATTGGAACTTGTGATTTTAGTTCATTGGTGTAATCTGATATGCTTAACAAAAGCTCATCGCTGATTTTGTCTACTATAAAGCTTTCTAGGGCAAATCTTTGAGACATAACATTAAACCACTCATTAAAACTAATGCTATATTCACCATCTGCTGTTTCTTTTGCGACTTGAACATCAAGTTCGTTTGAAATTCTTATGATGTCTTGGCTATCTCTTGTGCTTAGGAATTTTTCTATTTCATCTTTTGCAGTAGAGTTAGGCATTGTAGTGTAAGGGATAATATAAGTTTTTGAGCTTATATTTTGAAGATTTTCTTTTTCTACTTCTGATAGGACCTTTTTGCTAGTGATTAGGTATGTGACATAATCTCTTTTGGTTCCAGTAGTATCAAGCCCTTCGTATGTCAAGATTAGATTTCCAACCAAATTTGCTATTCTAGGAGTTGAAGCACTCTCTTGAGTTTTTTGCAAATTTGCAAGATAGGCATTATCTATCTTTCTAAAATAGTTAAAAAACACCTCTTCATAAGTTGTCTCTTTGTTATCAATTCCAGCTCTAATAGTTGAGATTTGAGATAATAAATTTGAGATCTCATTAACTTCGGCTGGCTTTTCTTGTTTGGCAAATATTGAGAGAATTCCACCACCAAAATCACTTCGTTTATGTGAATCTTCATAGTTGTCAAAGAAATTTTTGAAGTTATTGATAGCTTCATCGGTTCTTGTTCTTTGGATATTTAGTATGTCTCCACCACCAAGTTGTCCATCACTTCCCATATAAATCGCACTCAAACCACGCTCTTTGCTGATTTGCTCGACAAGTTTTGAAATTTCAGCAGAATCTGAAACACGCATCGCCAATGACACAGATTCGTTGTATCTTTGATATGTTTGATAAAGATAAAACGAAGTCGCTAAAAATATAGCAATAAGCGGCAAAGCACTTATAATCTTCAAAGAATTAGATAAACTAAACTTCATAATTTTTCCTTTGTGTTGCAATTTTTTCTAATTGATTTATTATGTTTTGATACTCTCTAAATTTTGAGGCAATTTCGCTTACTGGCGAATTTTCTAGCTCATATAAAATTCCTATAACCTGTCTAAGATCAAGCACACTGGCTGGGTCTTTTATATAGTCTAAAATCGATGAAGAGATCTCTTTGTTACCTGAGAGCAAAGACTCATATAACGCCTCTTCTTTCTCTTTTGCACCGCTTACAAAAACGGTTAGAAATTTTGAAAAGCTATTTTTTGAAAGTTCTAAGTTTTTTGCAGTATTTTCAAACCACTCAACACTCATCTTGCCATCTTTGATATTTTGTTCGTTATTTGAGTTTTGTTTTTGCATATATTCAAGCTCTTTTTTATACTCTTGCTTGAATATACTAGGAATTTCCATATCAAATTCATTTTTGTATTCGTTGGTATCATTTAATCTATTTGTGACCTTGCTTTTTATAGCGACATTTACATTGCTAATCTTAATGATATCTACCTCATACATCTTCTCATTTTGATTAATGCCAAAAATTTCGCTTGCAAAAATATACGCTTCGCTTTGTGAGTTTGGTGTATTTAGCAAAACCTTTGTATCACGCACACTTTTTTGTTTCAAAAGTTCAGGCAAAAAACTCTCACCCTTTGGGTAAAAATAGCCATCTTCTTTTATGAAAAATTCACTGATATCATCGTGATTTGCATAAAAGCCACCAAAGCTTATAAACCCAAACATTAGTAGAATGTCTTTTGACATACCAACTAGTTTATAGTTACTATTATAAAGTACCACAAAATATCCTAAAAATAAATTTCATCCACATTCTATCAAAATATTTTTTAAATAACTCTTTTTTTTTCTTCAAATTTTATTATTTTTTACTTTTTTGCAATTTTTGGGCTGTTTGGGCGTTGGTTACTCGTGAAATTTCATCAAAACTAGCTCTGTAAATTTCATCAAAACTTCCAAAATAGCCAAGAAGTTTTTTGATTTTGCCATCGCTTAAGCCTAAATCTTTGAGTTTTGAGCTTTGTAAGCTAAGTTTTTGACGAGTTTTTTGGTGAAATGAGATAGCAAAGCGGTGTGATTCATCGCGAATTTTTTGGAAAAATTGGAGCCTTTTATCATCTGTTGGAAGCAAAAACTCACCAAATTTAGTGCAGAGTTTGTCTTTGGCGGCACCTTTTGAGCGGTGAGCTTTAGCGTCAATTTTCTCTTTTGAGATTGCGATTAGATCGACATTTGCACCACTACTTTCTATAATGGTGCTAGCTAAATCAAGTGTAGCTTTGCCCCCATCAAGCACCCAAAGATCAGGCGGTGAGAGCTTGTCAAACCTTAAAGCTCTAGCGGTGAGTGCTTCTTTCATCTGGTCGTAGTCGTTGTTTGAGTTTAGGTGCATATGGCGGTAATTTGCTTTGTTAAAGCCATTTAGGTTATAAGCTATCATCCCGCTAACTGGGGCTTGCCCAAAAAGATGAGAGTTATCAAAAGCTTCAATACTAACTGGCAAATTTTCAAACTCAAAATACCTTTTAAGCTCTTCAAGAAAATTATAATTATAAGTTTTGATATGTCTTAGGATATTTAGTTTTGCATTTTGATACGCAATATCACAAATTTTGCGTTTTTCGCCGATTTTTGGCGTAATTATGCTAAATTTTTTGCCACTTCTTTGAGAGATGATCTCTTCAAGCACTTTTATATCGCTAAAACTTTCATTAACATATACTTTATTTACAGTAATTGGCGAATTTAAAGGATAAGCTAGAAGCAAAGACTGTTTATAAGCTTCATTGATATCGATCTCTTCATCGCTTTTTAGAGTTGTAATGCTAAAATCTGATGAGCTAATCTTACCCTCTCTGACGCTAAACTTTACAGAACAGATGAAATTCTCGTGTGAGTTTATAGCTACAACATCAAAATCCTCTATCTTTGCAAGATCAACCTCAACCTTTATCTCTATATCCTTGATGGTATTTATACTATCTCTTAAATTTGCAGCCTCTTCGTAGTTTTCGTTTTTAGCACAGCTAAGCATTAAATCACTTAAAAACTGCACCAGTGAGTTAGGGTTTTTGATATCTTTGATCGCCTCATCAACTATTTTTGCATAATCTTCTTTTGAGATTTTACCTTCACAAGGGGCTTCGCAGCGTTTGATCTGATAGAAAAGACAGGCTTTTTTGCCTTTTACGCAGCTTGATTTTTGAACGAGTTTGTGCTTGCGGTAAATCGCATTTAATATCTCTTTGCTTCCTTTATGATATGGCCCAAAATACTTTATTGTGCTACCTTTTATAACCTTTCTAGTGATAGCAAATCGTGGAAACTCATCATTTAAATCAACATAGATATATGGATAGGTTTTGTCATCTCTTAGCAAAATATTGTATTTTGGTTTGAGCTGTTTGATGAATGAGTTTTCAAGGATGAGAGCGTCGCTTTCAGATGGCGTGATGACATACTCAAGATGGGTTGCTTGTCTTATCATAGAGGCTATTCGTGGGCTTACTTTTGGGTTTGGCGATAAGCTTGGCGTGAAGCTAAAGTAGCTTCTGACGCGGTTTTTGAGATTTTTGGCTTTGCCTACATATAGAAGTTTGTCATTTTTGTCAAAATATTGATAAACACCCGGTTTTTGTGGTAGAGTTTTTAATTCACTGCTTAGCAAGTATTAATTTCCTTATATATTCAAAAATTTTATAATTTGTTTTATCTTTAAATTTATTGATAAATTTACCCTTTGAGCGTTCAAACGATGGGGGTATTTCATTAATATAGATGATTTTATCCCTGGCTTGAGGTGGGTTTGAAAACCTATCAAGCCTTATAACTATCTCATTTACGCTGTTTAAAATGCTTTGTGGTCTTAAGCGTGTGAGCTGTTTAATGCCAAATTTGATATCATTTTTGTGGCTATCATTGTTTAACTCTTGCAATCCCAAAGGGTGTTTGCAATAAATTATAAGCTTATTTTCTTTAATAATCATAATTTTAATTAGTTTTTTATGTTTTTTTTGTAATAGTGCGTAAATCGTATTGATATCTTTACGCTCATTATAAAGGGGACTATTTTGAATACTATTAATTATACTTTTAGCACTTTTCATAAGTGCATTTTAGCATTTTTACTCTTAATTTTTGTTGTTGGTTGTGGATACAAAGGACCACCTGTTTATACACCAAGTGATTCAAATACAACTATCCAAAAGTAAATTTTAGCTAGATTTTGATATACTTTGGGATAAATTTTTTAAGGAATTTAAATGAAAACAGCAGATATTGTTATAGTAAATTTTGGCTCACAAGTTACGCAACTTATTGCAAGACGCCTAAGAGAGCAGGGCGTTTATGCTGAAATTTTGCCATTTGAAGCGAAATTTGAAGAGATAAAAAGCAAATCCCCAAAAGGGATAATCTTAAGTGGCGGTCCAGCAAGCGTGTATGCTAAAGACGCGTATTTTTGTGATGAGAGAATCTTTGAGATGGGTATTCCTGTGCTTGGAATTTGCTATGGAATGCAGCTAATTGCAAAACATTTTGGTGCTAGCGTGGTGCCAGCAAATCACAAAGAATATGGCAAAGCTAATCTTAGCTTTAAAGTCGCTCATCCGCTTTTTGAAGATACGCCTGATGGACAGGTTGTATGGATGAGTCACTCTGATAGGGTTGAGAGTTTGCCTGATGGATTTAGCCAGATTGCAACGAGTGAAAACTCACCATATTGTGCTTATGGCGATGACAAAAGGAAAATTTACGCACTTCAGTTTCACCCAGAAGTAGCCCACAGTGAATTTGGTGAGAAAATCTTAAAAAACTTTGCTAAGCATATTTGTGGCTGTGAAAGTGCGTGGAATATGGGAAGTTTTGCCAAAACTCAGATCGAAAAGATCAAAGAGATTGTTGGCGATGATAAAGTTTTGTGTGCGGTGAGTGGTGGTGTGGATAGCTCGGTGGTTGCTGCATTCTTAGCTCACGCGGTGCCAAAAAATTTGATCGTAGTTTTTGTGGATAATGGGCTCTTAAGAAAAGATGAAGCAAAGCAGGTCGAAGATACATTTAAGTTTAAGCTTGGTGTGGATTTGATTAGTATTGACGCAAGTGAGCTATTTTTGGAGCGTTTAAAGAGCGTTAGTGACCCAGAGCAGAAGCGAAAAATCATAGGAAATACCTTCATAGAAGTTTTTGACAAAGAGGCTCAAAAGCACGAAAATGTCAAATTTTTAGCTCAAGGCACTCTTTATAGTGATGTCATTGAAAGTAGCGTTAGTGGGGCTGGCAAAACTATAAAAAGCCATCATAATGTTGGTGGGCTTCCAAAGGATATGAAGTTTAAACTTATCGAGCCTTTGAGAGAGATTTTTAAAGATGAAGTAAGGGCTTTGGGGCTTGAACTTGGCCTTAGCAAGGATTTGGTATATCGCCATCCATTTCCGGGCCCTGGTCTTGCAATTAGAATAATGGGCGAAGTGACTAAGCCTAGACTTGAGCTTTTAAGAGGAGCTGATGTGATCCTTAGAGATGAGCTAAAAAGTAGCGGTTGGTATAACAGAACTTGGCAAGCTTTTTGCGTACTTTTGAATGTAAATTCAGTTGGCGTGATGGGCGATAACCGCACATATGAAAATGCAGTTTGTGTGCGAGTAGTAGATGCAAGCGATGGGATGACGGCGAGCTTTTCAAGGCTTCCATATGATCTATTAGAGAATGTTTCAAGGCGAATAATTAATGAAGTCGATGGAATAAACCGCGTAGTTTATGATATCTCAAGCAAGCCGCCTGCAACGATTGAATGGGAGTAGTTAAAAACAGGCTCTAAAGCCTTATTAATAGCCGTTTTGTGAGTGCTATGCTTGCAAAATGCTTGCAGATTTTAGAAATACATCACCTGAAGAATAATTTTCAAGGAATACAAAAAAGCAACTAAGAGAAAAATCCTAGTTGCTTTTTTGTTTTTTATCATTTATAAGTTTAATGCTGCTTTCATCGAAACTGCCAACAAATCTGTGGCGATGGTTTTAGCAACTTCTAATGTAAACGGCAGAGCTTTTTCTTTAATTATATTTTTGACATTATTCCACGTAGTATCTTCTCTAATTTATCTAAAAAATCATGTCCTTCCCAAGTTAATGAGCCAACTGAAAAAAAAGTATAATGAGTTGTCAGCATACTGAGTATTATAGTTATCGATCAATCTGGCTTCATTTAAAATTTTACAATGATAAGCAATTTGTAAATTATCATAGTTCTCTAGTTGAAGATTTAATAATGCTGTATCAATATATAGTTCTTCGATTTTAAATAAAATTTTTTTGCATAAATCCATATCTCTTTTCAAATTTAGTACCTCCTATATGACTTAGAAAATTTGTTATATCGAAAGATGCACTTTTTATAGCAAATTATTTTCTTTCAAATATTCAATTCTCTTTTTCAGAATTTCATCTCTTGAAAGTTCTTCAAATTCTTTCTGTGTTAGTGGTAGAGAATAATACTCTACAGATTTATTTTTCATAGAATCAAACTGCTCTTTTGTAATAGAGTAAGACTCCAAGTCAAACAGATTATCGGACAATTCTTTTAGGATATTGCATACGTCAGCATTAAAAGCGTGTTCTTTATCATTACCATAGAACACAAGCTTAACATTCCATTTATTTTCATCGGTTTCAATGTCATTATGGGGGAATTTATCTTCTACAATTATTTCAAATCCGATTTCTTTTTTCATTGCCAGTTCATACATGAATAATACAAAATCTCTCATGCTTGAAAGATTGAATGTGTAATCACTTTTTCCAGCAAGCCAGTCTAAAGATACTTTGCATTTATCGGCAATATCTATTAGCACATCAATTGTAGGATTATTTTTTCCGTTTTCATATGCAGACATAGAAGGCTGGGGTATTCCTAAAAATTCTGCAAACTCCTTTTGTGTTTTTTTATTTATAGAACGAAGATATTTCAATCGTTCTGATACAGTTTTGTTATTCATATTGCAATCTCCTATATTTATTATATTTTATTATATCAAATCGTATACTAAAATAAAGAGAAATTCTGATAAAAATTAGAAATAACTATTGACTTATATTATATAAATTAGTATACTAATATATATCGCAAGTTCAAATAAACGA
>JALFKC010000049.1 GCA_022775765.1 Campylobacter sp.
GCCCTAATATGGACCTTTTATCCTTATTTTGACTCTTTACCTGTTCTTTTGCTTTCAAGAGCTTCGAAGACAAAAAGAGATATTATATTAAAACAATATTTCTCTGGTACTGGGACTGGGACGGGACTAAAAATTTGAAAACGTCCTATAATTAAGTGGATTTAGTGATACTAGGAAAAATAAAATCTAGTATTTTGAATGGTTTCGAATATATCGGACGTTTGGAAAAGAAGAGTGGGAGTAGTTAAAAACAGGCTTTAAAACCTTATAAATAGCCATTTTGTGATTGGTGTGCTTACGAAATGCTTGCAGATTTTAGAAACATATTGCCTGAAGAATAATTTTCAAGGAATGCAAAAAGCAACTAAGAGAAAAATTGTAATCTCGCGTTTAAAATGGGACAGATTTGTATATAAAATGGGAATTTGGCATTTTTAGTGTTTAAGTTTAATATTAAAAATTCCCATTTTAAATATAAGAATATGTAATTTTTAAAATTTTTTATGCAAATATAGTCTATTTATTACTCTTTTTAAAGGAGAGATGTTTTAAATTTTAAATATTATCTTGATTTTTCTTTTGAGTTATTTTTAATTATATTATTTAATTTTTTTTCGTAAGAATTTTCTAGTGATATTTTATTCTTTTGTAAAATTGAGTAGCTTTCTTGAATTTCAATCATACGCTCTTTTTTTGTTTCTGGCATTAAAATATCTTGTTTTTTGATAAAATAATCAATCTTTTTTTCTAAATCTTTGCAAAGCTCTTTTTTTATTTCTTCTAAAACTTCTTGTATATTTTCTTTAAGTTTTGGAAGTTTCATATGTATTGTTTTTTCTATAATTTCATTTTCTATATTATCATAATCATGTGATGACCAATTCCTAACCTGTCTTAAGCCCTTTAATTCATCTTTATCAAATTTGCTTAAAATTTTATACTCTTGATCTTTTTCTAGCTTTTCAAATTGCTGATGAATTACATCAAAGTGCTTCATTATAGCTGGTTTTAGAATTGATTCATCTTCTAGGGCTTTCTTAACGCCTTTTATTTTACAAATATTTTCTATATCTTCTATCTTTTCAATCGCTAATTCTAGTCTGCGAACAGCTTTAAACATAAATCGCTCCCTTTACTATTTTATTTTTTTGCATTTTTTCATTTGAATAAAAATGACAAATATCAACAGGTTTTTTAAATTTTATTGATACTTCTTTTTCTAAGTCATCTAAATATTCAAGTGCTTCATATACACCCAATTTGTCTAAAAATTCCTTTTCATCAGCTAAAACAACTATATCAATATCTGAGTTTTCATCTGCATAGTCTTTGGCATAACTTCCAAATAGTCCTATTTTTTTAATTCCAACTTTTTCTAAATACGGCTTAATTTCTGATAAATAATCTAAAATTTCATCTTTGGTTAAAATAGTATCTTTTGGATTTTGAGTTATTTGTGATTTTTGTTTTGGATCAATCATTTTAACTCCTTGTTTGTAGTTTTGCCTTAAATGATATATAGTCTTTATATTATATCACTTAAAAATTAAAGATTTATAAAAAAGACTATAAAATCACTATAATAAAATTATAAAAAAACCATAAAAACATTATAAAAAATATTATATAATTATTATATTATCACTATAAAAATACTATAACTAGCATTAGTTTTTTGATGTTTTGCTATAAATTTTTAGAAATTTTTATATAATTATACTCATTTATATTGTTTTAATTTCCTTAAATTTTAGATTTTGTATGGTATAAACTTTTTTGATCGTCTTAAAATCGCTCTAGTAACTTAAATTAAACTTAAATAATAAAAATTTTGTATAAATTCTGCTTGATTGTTTTTTACTGCGATATACTAAGATTATAAAAATTTATTTGATTTTTTGGAACATTTTGTAAAATTTTGATTTTAAAAAAATAGGCAAAACTCGCTAAAAAGAGAGTTAAAACCTATTTTTATAATCTTAAATAGTTCTTAAAGTTAAAAACAGCAAGATTTTATATTGTTTGATATTGTTCTTATTTCTTCTTCTGAGTATATTAGAATCAATATTTCTTCTTTGATGCCTACAAATTCAAACTCTATTGAGTATAGGTAGTCAGCCATAAGTTCAAGAGTTTTCTTTAAAAAATCTCTTTTTTGTTTTGGGTATTTAAATTCTTCTAGCTCTGATTGTTTTTCATTTATTTGTTCATCTATTTTTGATTTTTCATTAAGAGTGTTTATATCTTCTTTTGCGTTTTGATTTAAATTTTGATTGCTCATATTGTAGGTGTTTGTAGCTCTTTCTAACCTTTCTTCTCTTTCTTATTTTTCTCTTTCTTCTTGTGTTAGCTCTTTATAATGCTCTTTTATTTCAACATTAAATTTAATAGTGGCGAATTAAAGAAAGTTTCTAATTATTATAAAGATCAAAAATTGAAAAAAATTACGCCCTTAGTCTATTTTAATAATGTATATTTTAGTAATGACTTATATGATGTTGAAATCAATGCATCTAGTAGCTCAAAAAAAGTAATACGGCAACAAGTTGGCATTATTAATATTTTCTTAATGAAAAAAGGTATTTTAGATTTTAATTCAGACAGAACTATGTTAATAGAATCTAAAAATCAACTTTTATTACAAGAGTTGCTGAATTTTATATCTTCTTCTTCTCAAATTAAGATAAAAGAGATTGAAGATTTGGAAAAACAGCAGAAACCTAAGAATAGAACAGTTAAAATGATTAAAGGTGGCTCATTAAAAGATAATGGAATTGATGATTCTAATATTGAAAAAATATATTATCAAGATAAACTTGAAGAAACATTTGATTCAATGAAACTTGGTAACTGGAAAATTGTGCATAATAACGGGGATGTAACGAATATAAGTGTTATAAATTACCCAGATGCAAAAATGCGTTTTCTATTAAGTGAATTAGAGATTGCCAAGGAGTACAAATTAGACGAGATTTTAGAAGCTACAGATTGTAAAGGAACTCAACAAATAAAACCACAACATATAGATATTCAGTCAGCAAAGAGTATTTTTTTTGATTCAAAAAATGAGAAACTTATTGTAATGAGTCCATCAGATATTGTCTTTAAAATTAAATTTATTGATAAAATATCGAGTAAAGAATTTGATTTTAATCAAACAATTCCTTGTGTTAAAAAAAACAGTTGATATAAAGACTAATAAAACAGGATTTATACATCCCTTTATTTCGTTAAATAAAACTGCTGTATTGGATAATGACTTAGTAAATTTTATAAATGAATTTAATAAAGTTTATGATAATGATAGCTGTAAACTGTTGAGAGTAGCATCTGTAAGAACATTGTTAGAAGTAATCTGTTGTGAAATTTTGGATTTACTTAAAGAAAACAAGAGCGAATATTTGAAAGAAAATTTTAAAAAGATCTTCTCTGAAGATAGCATTAAGAATAATTTGTTTTCTAAAGTAACGGATGATAGAGATAAGAGAGCGGTAACTAGCATATATGATACAAATAAGCAGAGTTTAATAACAGGTGCCTTTGTAGATAAATATAACTATTCAACTCATGAATTGACCCGTATTGTTAATGAGGAATTTTATAAAGGGGATCAACCGATATTTAATTTACTTTACTCTTACTTATTGTTTGTAGCTCAAGATAAGATGTAATTATTTTATCTATCTGTGCTTGCAATATGCTTGCAAAAAATCGAATAAACAGAAATAAAATGGCGAATAGGGCTAAAATTGATAATAAAAACCTTGATTTTATGCCATTTATACAAAATGATATCAAGGGACATATCGAGTGGGAATAGTAAGTGTTTAACTTTATACCTGATTATTTTTATTAATTTATATAATAAAAAATTATAAGTAAATCATCGATATGTTAATTTTATTGGTGATTTATTCTTTAAAATATTGTAGAGTTTTCAATTTATTTTTAAAAATATCTTATATAAATACTTGTGTTTTTGTTGTAAATTTAATTCATAGAACTTATCAATAATTTTACATTTTTAATAAAATAATTTAGTAATATCATTATTAAATTATAGGAAAGAGTTGATTTTGTATAGATATGATTAGAATTAAAAATTCTAGTTAAAAAAACTATGTTAATAATCTTATATATTATATGATTTTGACTAATAGCTATACTAAGGAAGACTTTATGATTGCAAAGATTGATAAAATAGAAAATTTGGGAATATATAAAAATTTTTCTAATAGTTCGATTGATGAATTTAAGCGATATAATTTAATATATAGTTGGAATGACTCTGGAAAAAGCACATTATCTAGATTGTTTAGTGCATTTGGTGGCAAAGATTTATCTAATACATATCCGCATTTAAAAGCTACTGTTTGCACAGATAGCACGACATATACAGAACAACAATTTTCTATGATAGATGAAACTATTAAAGTATTTAACGATGATTTTATAAAAGAAAATATAGATTGGGATGGGGTTTTAAAAAGTATACTGTTATTTGATGAAAAAAATATAGATAACGCAAAAATCCATAATTTATTGAAAAAGGAAAAAGATGAACTGTCAAAAAGATTGAATTAAAAATAAAGAATTGCAAACAAAAGAAGATGATTTACAGAAATTTTTAGCCAACATAGCAAAAATATTAAAAATAGTTTTCAAACACTGGGCACGATGGAAAATTACTATATAAATTATGATAAAAGAAAAGTTTTAAATTTAATCAATGATAAAATAATCCTATATCTGAAAACGACTTGATTAAAGATGATGAATTAAATACTGCGATTAAACAAGCAAAGTCAATCGAAAAGAGAGTATTGTAAGAGAAATAAAATTTTTTAATATAGATGATATAGCAAATGAAATTTATAAAACTAACGAACTGCTTACAAAAAGCGTAACTTCAAAAGTTATAGAAGAGTTAAAGAATAATTATGGGTTATCAAATTGGGTAGAAAATGGACTACATTTGCACAGAGCTCAAAAGCGAAAAACTTCTGCTTTTTGTGGTTCTTTAATTAGCGATGAAAGGCTTGAGACATTAGACACACATTTTAATGATGCATTAAATAAACTAAATTTAGAGATAAATTCTACTATGAATAGATGGCAATCTCTTAAAATCAGTGCAGATATTAATTTAATAAACGAGAAAGATTTTTTTGATGAGCTGTTTGAGCAAGTAAAAAAGCAAAATTTAGAATATAGAAAAATTTCCAATTTAATTAACGCTAAAATAGAAGCTTTCATTGAGATATTAAAAGAAAAGCAGGAAAAAGCTTTTGAAAAAATTAAGAAAAATTTAGAGATTGACGAAATAATCAAAGCCTTTAACGAGATTAGCTCGGTTGTAGAAAATATTAAAAAATCTATTATAACGCATAACAAAAAGGTGAAAAATTTTGATGAAATTATAAAAAATGCTAAAAAACGCCTTGAAAGACATTATGTCCAAGCGGAAATAAAACAATATTGTGATAAAAAAACATTAATAGAAGATAATAAAAAATATTTATTAGAAAAAAATAAAATTTTAGATAATAAAAATGAAAAATATATAGAACTTGAAAATAAATTATCAAACGAATCATTGGGCTCAGAAGAATTTAATGAAAAACTTAAAATATTTTTAAGTTATGATGAAATAACGCTAAAATTTGATCAAAACAAAAAAGGATATAAAATATATAGAAATGGTGCAGAATAGGCGAAAAATTTAAGTGAAGGAGAAAAAACTGCAATAGCTTTCACTTATTTTATAACAAAAATTAAAGAAAATGGAAGCAAAATAGAAGATACTATTCTTGTGATTGATGACCCTATATCTAGTTTTGATTCAAATAAACTTTTTTCTGCGTATGCATATATGAAATCACAATGCGATGAGACTAAGCAGTTATTTGTCTTAACTCATAATTACCATTTCTTTTCGCTAATTCTTGGGTGGTTTAATAAAAAATATATTAAAGATTCTAATGGTCATAAAATTCCAAATTTCAATATATATAGAGTTGAAAATAGATTTGAAAACGATACAAGATGTGCTCTTTTAAATAATGGCGGTGAAAGCCTAAAACAAGCAACCGATTATGATTATATTTTTTATACCATTTACTCATACTCATTAAAAGATGATAAAAGCTTATCAAAACAAGAGATGATTTTTTGTGGTAATATCGCTAGGAAACTTATTGAATCTTTTCTAAGTTTTAAGTTTCTAAAGCAACAATCGGATTTAATGGGACTATTAAATGTAACATTACCCGGACGCGATAATGATATAAAGAGAGAAAGAATGTATAAATTTATAAATATCTATTCTCATAAAAAAAAGATTGTTGATGTTTTTGAAGAGTTAGATACCGAAATTTTAGATGCCAATAGTCAAACAGTAATCAATGATATTTTGAAAATGATAGAAGATTTGGATAAAATTCATTATAACACAATGGTTGAAAAAGTAGAAAAAGAGACAGCTAGTCAATCTGTTATTTAGATTTTACAAAATAATTTTTAACTAGAGTCGTTTTTAATAAGCTTAAAGATAAGTTTTAAAAACTCAAATTTCAACTAACTTTTAAATTTTTTGAGTATAACTCTATTTTTAATCTTTGAAAGGTTTATATGAAGTATTTAGAACAAATTAGTATTATTTTTGGAATTTCATTCATAGCTGAATTGATGGCGTATTTTATTCCAATTAATATGCCAGGAAGCATTTACGGGCTTGTGCTGATGTTTTTGGGGTTGTATTTTAGGGTTATTAAAGTTTCTCAGGTTAGAAATGTTTCATCATTTTTTATAGAGATAATGCCTATCATTTTTATACCAGCAGGAGTTGGTTTGATGGATAATTATGCCCCACTTTTAAAAAACATAATCCCAATAAGCGTGATTGTTTTAGTTTCAACAGTCGCTATAATGGTTGTTAGCGCTCATATCGTTCAGCAAATTTACAAATACTCTGTGATCAAAGCCAAAAAAAGACTTCACGACAAATTTGCCAAAAAGGGTCAAAAATGAGTGAAATTTTAGCTCATATGAGCTTTTTTGGCTTTTTTATCTCATTTTTTGCCTTTCAAATCGGTGCGGCTATCAAAAACCGCTTTAAATTTGCTATCTTAAATCCACTGCTAATAGCGATAATTTTGCTAATTATATTTTTAAAGCTTTTTGGTATCAGCTATGAAAGTTACAACCAAAGTGCTAAATACATTAGCTATTTTCTAACCCCAGCCACAGTGTGCTTAGCCATATCTTTATACGAACAAATTGAGCTTTTAAAGCATAATTTTGTAGCTATCATGGCAGGGCTTTTAGGTGGGGTGATAAGTGGACTAATCTGCGTGTATATTTTAGCTCTTATTTTTGGGTTAGATCACGCCACTTACGCAACGCTACTTCCAAAGTCAGTCACCACTGCAATAGGCATTGAAATCTCAAAAAACATAGGTGGGGTTGTTACAATAAGCGTTTCAATAATCATAATAACTGGAATGGTTGGAGCGATTTTGGCAGATTTGGTTTTTAGAGTATTTCGTATCAAAAGCTCAATCGCAAAAGGTATAGCCTTAGGGTGTGCTTCGCATGTGATGGGGACAGCAAAGGCAGCTAAAATGGGCGATGTCGAAGGAGCGATGGCCTCTTTAGCAATAGCGGTGAGTGGAATCTTATGCGTGATTTTCGCTTCGTTTTTTGCAAAATTTATATAGGAGATGAAATGATAATTTGTATAGGCAGACAAACTGGAAGTGGTGGTGGTGAGATAGTCTCAAAACTTGCAAAAGAGTTAGATTTAACACTTCTTGATGGCGATAGACTTTTATACGAAGCAGATGAGCTTGGATATTATGAACAGATGTATAGGTTTTGTGCCGAGACGCCAGTAAGCGAGCTTTTGCAAGCTATTGCCTCAGAAATTAGCATAGAGACAAAAAATATTATTAGGGATTTTTATGACAAGCTTCTTAAAAAAGATGACTATATTGTTCTTGGAAGGTGTGCGAATTTTTTCTTAAGAGACAAGAGTAATTTCGCTTCGTTTTTTTTGAGTGCAGATGATGAGTTTAAACTCACTCGTCTAAAAAATCGTGGAGTCAAAGGCGATATCAAAGAGTATATGCAAGAAAGCGACACCAAAAGAGCCTCATTTCATAGATACTATACAAATGAAGTTTGGGGTGGAAGTAGCTATTATGATCTATGTATAAATTCATCTCGTTTGGGGATAGAAAAAAGCCTTGAACTAATCAAGCATTACATTGAACTTCGCGGTATAAAGAGGGAATTTTAAAACTATGACAAAAATGTTAATTTATAAATATTTACATATATTTAACCAATTTTGGATAAAATAACTCTTATTTAAAAAATATTAATGAGGTGATATGGAGTATTTTTTGGGAATTGACGTAGGTTCAACGACTATTAAAACGGCTCTTTTGGATGAGAATTTTGAGATAGTTTATAAAAGCTATGATAGACACTATGCCAAACCAAAAGTCGCAGCTTTGGAGGTTTTAGCTAGGCTCAAAGATATAGTAAAAGATAGCGAGTTTAAAGTAGCTATCACAGGTTCAGCTGGTCTTGGGATAGCAAAAAGTGCTGAAATTTCATTTATTCAAGAGGTTTTTGCGACCTCAATCGGCGTTAAAAAGATGTTTCCTGCCACTGATATAGTGATTGAACTAGGTGGCGAAGATGCTAAGATTTTGTTTTTAAAAGGTGGGCTTGAAGAGCGGATGAATGGAAGTTGTGCTGGTGGGACTGGAGCTTTTATAGATCAGATGGCAAATTTATTAAATGTAGATATTCAAACACTTGATGAGATGAGTTTTAAAAGTCAAAAAATTTATCCTATCGCTTCAAGGTGTGGTGTTTTTGCAAAAAGCGATGTCCAACCACTTCTTAATCAAGGTGTAAGAAAAGAAGATATTAGTGCTAGTATTTTTAACGCAGTTGTAGAACAAACCATCACTGGCCTTGCACAAGGTAGAGAAGTTAGTGGCAATATTTTATTTCTTGGTGGACCACTATCTTTCCTAAAAGGGCTTAGAAAAAGCTTCGTTGATAGCTTAAAACTCGATGAAAAGAGTGCTAAATTTCCAGAAATTGGACCATATTTTGTAGCGTATGGAAGTGGGCTTTATGCAAAAGATAGTGGCACAAATTTTACTCTAGATAGCTTAATCAAAGCACTTAGTAAAGCCCCAGATAAAGAGGCTCTCAACTCAGAACCACCGCTTTTCAAAGACGCTGATGATTACGCTAAATTCATCTCTCGTCACGCTAAAAACGCAATCCCAAAGGCTGATATTCATTCATACAAGGGTGAGGCTTATCTTGGGGTGGATTGTGGCTCAACTACCATCAAAGTGGTGCTTATTGGGAAAAATTCAGAGCTTCTTTATAAATTCTACTCTTCAAATAAAGGCGATCCTACTTCGATTTTACTTCCTGTGTTAAAAGAGATCTACTCGCTTTGCGAAGATAGAATAGTTATCAAATCAAGTGCTGCCACAGGATATGGCGAAGAGCTTATAAAGGCTGGATTTGGGCTAGATTTTGGTATAGTTGAAACAATAGCTCACTACTCAGCCGCAAGGCATTTTAATCCTAAGGTTGATTTTATTATTGATATTGGCGGACAGGATATTAAGTGTTTTTCTATCAAAGATGGTGCGATTGATTCTATCGTGCTAAATGAGGCGTGTAGCTCTGGGTGTGGGTCGTTTTTGCAATCTTTTGCTAGTTCGTTAGGATACGGGGTCAAAGAGTTTGCCTCTCTTGCTATTAAATCCACTCACCCTGCAAAGCTTGGAAGTCGCTGCACTGTGTTTATGAACTCTTCGGTTAAACAAGCCCAAAGAGATGGGGCGAGTGTAGAAGATATCAGTGCAGGCCTTGCAATAAGTGTGATCAAAAACGCGATTTACAAGGTGATAAGAGCTAGAAATGCTGATGAACTTGGCAAAAATATCGTCGTGCAAGGCGGGACATTTTTAAATGACGCAGTGCTAAGAGCGTTTGAAAAAGAGCTTGGAAGAGAGGTTATTAGGCTTGATATTAGTGAGCTAATGGGGGCTTATGGGGCTGCACTTTTTGCCAAAGAAAATTACAAAGGCAAAAAAACCACACTAATTTCAAAAGATGAACTTATTAATTTCACCCACCAAACTGAGCTTTCTACTTGCAAACTTTGCACTAACAAATGTGCTTTAACCATCAATATTTTTAACCGCGGTGAGTTAAAGGGCGAGAAATTTATCGTCGGCAACAAGTGTGAAAAGGGTGCGGGAAAACCTATCAAATCAGATATTACAAATTTATATGAATATAAAAACAAGCTTTTGAAAACTTACAAAAAACCAGCAAAATTAGAGCAAAAAAAGGTAGGACTGCCTTTTGTTTTGAATATGTATGAGCTTTTGCCATTTTGGGCTAAATTTTTTGAAGAACTAAAAATTGGGGTTGTGATCTCATCTCGCCCACGTAAAGAGACGCTTTTTAGGGCTAGTCAAAGCGTACCATCAGACACAGTTTGTTATCCGGCTAAAATCTCTCATGGGCATATTTATGATCTTATCAATAAAAAAGTAGATTTTATATTCTATCCTTGTATGAGCTATAATGTTGATGAAAAAATTAGCGACAACCACTATAATTGCCCTGTGGTGGCGTATTATCCAGAGCTTTTGCAGGGTAATGTAGCGGCCCTAAAAGAGACTAAGTTTTTATATCCTCATATCGATCTAAATGAGCCAGTGTTTTTTGCCAAAACTATGCAAAGTGAGCTTAAAAAAGTAGGACTAAGTTTTAGCCTTGAGATGATTCAAAACGCCATTTTTCAGGGGCAAAAGGAGCTTGAGTTTTACAAAACTAGCATTCTTAAAAAAGGTAAAGAGACGCTTGATTATATCGCACAAAGTGGCAAAGATGCTATAGTTTTGGCAGGGCGTCCTTATCATATTGATAAGTTTATAAATCACGGCATTGATAAGTATATTACTAGCCTTGGATTTGTGGTTTTGAGTGAAGACTGCCTGCCTTTGCTTGATGTTAAAACCAAAAGTCTAAATCAATGGACATATCACGCAAGGCTTTATAGTGCGGCTAAATTTGTAAGCAAATTTAACAATATTGAGCTAGTGCAACTTGTTAGTTTTGGATGCGGGATTGACGCGATAACTAGCGATGAGATAAGGGATTTGCTAAAAGAAAATGGCAAAATTTACACTCAACTCAAAATTGATGAAGTTACAAATTTAGGTGCGGTGAAAATTCGCCTTAGAAGTCTTAAAGAGACAATGCAAACACTTAAAAATCAAAAAGCAAAGGAGATAAATGTCGGCTAAATTTACCAAAGAGATGAAAGAGACTCACACAATTCTCATCCCAACGATGATTGAACCACACTTTAGCATACTTTTGAAGGTCATTCAAAATGAGGGTTATAATGCGGTTTTACTTGAAAATGATAGAGAAAATATCATAGAAGAGGGGCTAAAAGCGGTGCATAATGATATGTGCTATCCTGCACTTTTGGTTATTGGGCAGTTTATGAACTCACTAAAAAGTGGCAAATTTGACACACATAAAGTTGCACTTCTTATTTCACAAACGGGTGGGGGATGTAGGGCTAGCAACTACATAAATTTGCTTAGGAAAGCCCTTGAATACGCAGATATGAGTTATATTCCAGTGGTTAGTCTAAACTTTAGCTCGCTTGATGATAATGCGTTTGTTTTAAGCAAAAAAGCTCTATTTAAATCATTTGCAGCGGTGTATTATGGTGATATGATAATGTGTTTGTATAATCAGTGTAAGCCCTATGAAAAAATCCCAAATCAAACAGATGAAGCTTATCAAAAATGTGTAGAGTTTATCACTTCAAAAGTCCCAAATAGTGAGATTTTTAGACTTAAGAAAAACTATAAATTTATCCTTAATGAGTTTAAAAAAATTGAGCTTAAAGGTGAAAAAAAGGTCAAAGTTGGTATAGTTGGCGAAATTTATCTCAAATACTCGCCACTTGCCAACAATAACCTAAATCATTACCTTATCAAAGAAGGAGCTGAGCCAGTTAATACTGGTCTTATGGATTTTGCACTAACTTCGGTTTATGATGCGATTTATGATAAGGAAATTTATGGTAGAGTTAAGAGCAAAACTCGCTACTATGCCTCTATTTTGATCGCTAAAATCCTAGAAAAACTTCAAAACGATATGATAAAACTCATCTCATCTTATGGATTTAGAGCTCCTACTCCATTTAAAGAGGTGCGAAAGGCCGCAGATGGCTATATAAGTCACGGTGTTAAGATGGGCGAGGGGTGGCTTTTAACTGCTGAGATGGTTGAGTTTATGCAACAAAACATCACAAGCGTGGTGTGTGCCCAGCCTTTTGGCTGCCTTCCAAATCACATAATCGCACGTGGAATGGTTAGAAAAATCAAAGATAATTTTCCACACGCAAATATCGCTACAATCGATTATGACCCAGGGGCAAGTTCGGTTAATCAAGAAAATAGAATCAAACTTATGCTAGCAAACGCAAAAGAGATTGCTACCGTGGCAAATAGTGGCAATGAAGTTCAAAATCTAAAAGTTGCAAATGCTTAAATTTAGCGTGTTTAAAGCACGCTAAATTTTAAAATCTTCTCATAAATTTCATAAAGTTTTTGCACCCCATTTTCTAGAATAAAATAGTGTCTTATATAAAAAATTTCAAATACAAAAAGTATCAATGTTATTAGGCCAAGTCCTAAATTTCCGCTCACAAAAAATAGCACAAAAAATCCAAATAGCAGTAGCGTAAAAAGAGAAGTAACCAAAAAATGAATTAATCTTTCGTGCTGAAAAAATGAAATTTGAGTTAGGATAAATTCTAAAATTTCATCTTTTTCTTTGCTTGTTTGAGGTCTAAAATTTTCTAAATTTAGTATTAAATTTTTAAGCTTTTTTTTCATAATTACCCTTTAAATTTCACAAAATTTTACATATTTATCCTTAAAATTAAATTTATAGTAAAGATTAAATTACTACTATGAAATTTATCTTAAAAGTATAAAAAGGCTAAATTTACTCTTTTCAAAACAATTATAAATTTATTAAATAAAATAATTAGTTATATTAATTAAAAATCTAGTAAAATTTTAAATAAAATTTAATAAAAAATCAAATATAATATCAAAATTATTTTACCTAAAAGGAGAATTTATGGAATTTTTGATGAATTTAAGCGAAGGGTCGCAGTTTGCGATTCAGCTTTTAATCGTCCTAATCTGCCTTTTTTACGGTGCTAAAAAAGGTGGTATCGCTCTAGGCCTACTTGGTGGCGTTGGACTTATTGCGCTTGTTTTTGGATTTGGTGTAGAACCAGGGAAACCGGCAATTTCAGTTATGCTTACGATTTTGGCGGTGGTTACAGCAAGTGCGACACTTCAAGCAAGTGGAGGACTAGATGTTATGCTTCAAATCGCAGAGAGAATTTTGCGTAAAAATCCAAAATATGTAAGCATTTTAGCCCCTTTTGTAACTTCGACTTTGACGATACTTTGCGGAACCGGGCATGTTGTTTATACCGTGCTTCCGATTGTTTATGATATTGCTATCAAAAACGGCATTCGCCCAGAACGTCCAATGGCAGCTAGCACGATAGCGTGCCAGATGGGAATTATCGCAAGCCCTGTGTCAGTTGCAGTTGTAACCTTGACTGCGTTTTTACTCAATGCTGAGTCGCATTTAGCAGGATTTGATGGCTATATTGATCTACTTAAAATCACCATTCCATCGACATATTGTGGCGTTTTAGCGATTGGAATTTTTTCAATGTTTAGAGGCAAAGACCTTGATAAAGACCCAGTTTTTCAAGAAAAAATCAAAGACCCTGAGTTTAAAAAATATGTCTATGGCGACAACCAAAACGCTACTCTTCTAGGCGTTAAGCTTGAAAAACACAAATGGGCTGCTATGTGGATATTCTTAGGAACTATCGCTGTAGTGGCAACTTTGGGGTATTTCAAAGAGTTAAGGCCAAATTTCCCATCAATGTCATCAGCAAAAGTTGTCAGCATAGTAAGCGACAGCAATAAAAGTATGATTTTGGATAGTTTTGTAATCAAAAATGGCAAAATTTCAACTGAATTAAGCTCGTTTGACGAAGTTGTAAAAGATGGCAAAATCAAAGTAACCAAAGAGTATGACGCACTTAGTTTCACATATCAAGTTGATGGCAAAGACCAAAGCATAGAGGTTTCTAAGGATGGTAGCAAGGTTGCTGTAAATGACAGGCTTTATGATAATGCTACAATAACAGTTTCAGATAAAACTCCTAGCAGAAAAACAATGGGAATGACTGAGGTTATTCAGATTTTTATGCTTTTAGCGGGAGCAATTATTTTGATATTTACCAAAGTTGATGTGAGCAAAATCGGCAAAAATGAGATCTTTAGATCCGGTATGATTGCGATGGTTGCGGTTTATGGAATTTCGTGGATGGCTGATACGATGTTTGGTGTGCATACCGAAATGCTAAAAGCAACCCTTGGTAGCATAGTTGAAGCTCATCCTTGGACTTACGCGGTTATGCTTCTTTTGATATCAAAATTTGTCAATTCTCAAGGGGCAGCCTTGGCAGCATTTGTGCCGCTTGCACTAAATATCGGCGTTTCACCAGGCGTAATTGTCGCGTTTGCACCAGCTTGCTATGGATACTATATCTTACCAACCTACCCAAGCGACCTTGCAGCTATTCAGTTTGACCGCTCAGGCACTACCCACATAGGCAAATTTGTTATCAATCATAGCTTTATCGCCCCTGGATTAATTGGCGTTTTCACATCTTGTGTGATTGGTTATATTTTAGCAGGTATTGCAGGATATATTTAGTAGGTTTGCCCAAAATTTTGGGCAAACTGCTTTAAATTTACAGAAATTCTTGCTATAATTGAGTGAAATTTAGCGGAGTTTTTATGATATATTTAATTTCAAATACACCAAATTCAAAAGTCAATCATCTAAAGGTTTGTGATATTAGATTTTTTAAATTTAGCGTAAATTTGGATGAATTTGACGCTTTAGTGATAACTTCAAAAAACACCATAAATTCGCTTAAGTTTAACTCTATAAAGCCTAGTAAAAATATCCAAATTTACTCTATTGGCCTTGCTAGTTCTAAGGCTAGTTTGGAGTTTGGATTTGATAGAGTTTATACAGCTAAAAACTCTCACGGCAATGAGTTTGGATATGAAATTTTGCCACTTCTTAAAGATAAAAAAATTCTTTATATCAAAGCCAAAGAAAATGTCTCAAATTTAAGTGAAATTTTAAGCTTTGCAACGATAATTAATGGCTATGAAAATATCTGCTTAAGTTTAGACAAAAGCTTAAAGCCGCCCAAAAACTCTATTTTGATTTTCACATCGCCCAAAAATGTAGAGTGTTTTGTGAGTAATTTTGGCTTTGATGAGAGTTATAATTGCGTTAGTATCGGCAATTCAACTACCAAAATTCTTAAAAACTACACAAAAAATATAAAAACTA
Organism: Campylobacter sp.; assembly: GCA_022775765.1. Taxonomy (GTDB): domain Bacteria; phylum Campylobacterota; class Campylobacteria; order Campylobacterales; family Campylobacteraceae; genus Campylobacter_B. The sequence goes on from JALFKC010000049.1 coordinate 15,550, forward strand.
GCAAATTTCAAACAATAAATTCAACTATCGAGCTTGCATTATCCTTGCTTTAAGCTTTTTTTTAATATAATTACTCAACCTGAATGATGCGACAGCGTTTTTTTGAGGGTCTAACATATAGTAAAGATAGTGATGTAGGCTCTTGGTGTGACGCGGCAAAGGTTGCGACCTAAAGAGAGTCTCTAGCTTCAAGATTGGCTTTTATAGGCCTATCCTATCTTCGCACCGCTCATTCGGGGACTTAAAATTTGGAGCATAATTTGAATATTTTAATAGTTGGAAGCGGTGGCAGAGAATACGCCATAGGTAGAAAGTTAAAAGGTGAAAAAGGCGTAAAAAAACTCTATTTTGCTCCTGGAAATGGTGCCACTGACAAACTTGGTGAAAATTTAGATATCAAAGATTATTATAAACTTGCAAATTTTGCCTTGCAAAATAGCATTGATTTGACTATAGTGGGACCTGAAGCACCATTAAGTGCTGGGATTGTTGATATTTTTAAATCTAAAAACTTAAATATTTTTGGACCTACAAAAAGTGCTGCTAGACTTGAGAGTAGCAAGGCCTATATGAAGGATTTTCTTAACAAATATGGTATCAAAACAGCCTCTTATTTAACCAGCAGTGACAAAGATGAGATTTCAAAATTTATAGATAAATTTGATGACAACGCTCACATAGTAGTCAAAGCAGATGGGCTTTGTGCTGGAAAAGGTGTGATAATTGCTAATAATAAAGATGAGGCCAAAAAAGCAGCCTTTGATATGCTAAGCGGTGAGAGTTTTGGCGAGGCTGGCAAAAAGGTAGTGATTGAAGAGTTTCTTGATGGCTTTGAGCTTAGCTTTTTTGCGATTTGTGATGGAGAGAGCTTTGTAAGTTTGCCAGTAGCTCAAGATCACAAACGACTGCTTGATAATGATAATGGACCAAATACCGGTGGAATGGGAGCTTACGCACCAAGCCCACTAGCTTCAGATGAGCTTATCAAAGCTATAGAAAAAGACATAGTCACCCCAACTCTAAAAGGTATGAAAAGTGAAAACTCACCATTTTGTGGAGTGCTTTTTGTTGGCATTATGGTGGTAAATAATGAGCCATATGTGCTTGAGTTCAATGTGCGTTTTGGCGATCCGGAGTGCGAAGTGATAATGCCTTTGATTGAAGGTGATATCTCTAAAATTTTATTTGACGCAAGTGTTGGCAAGCTATCTGAGATAAAATTAAAAGATGAGTTTGCATTAGGCGTTGTAATGGCTAGCAAAAACTATCCATATTCATCCTCACCAAAGGCTAAGATTAGCATTTGTGGTGATGATGACGATATCTGCTACGCTGGAGTTAGCAAAGATGGAGATGAGCTTTATGCAGATGGCGGTAGAGTATTGGTGTGTGTTGGCGTGGCAAAAAGCGTAAAAGAAGCTAGAAAAAAGGCGTATGAGCTCTGCCAAAGGGTTGAATTTGATGGCTCACAATATAGAAAAGATATCGCATATCAGGCTTTAGATAATGAATGATGGCGTAAAACTCGCTTCTTTTTCCAAGAGGATGATAGCATTTTTTATAGATGATATTCTTGTTAGTTCGCTATTTTTGTTCGCTTTTTGGGGGCAGATAGATATAGGTGGAGACCAAGAAAAACTAGCTGGGTCTTTAGTAGCTCTTATTCCATATTTACTTTTTTTGCAGGTAGTTTATCATCTTGTATTTGTGTGGATTTATGGGGCGACTTTGGGTAAGATGGCTATGAAGATAAAATGCCTAAATAGCTTTGGGCAAAAGCCAAATTTTTTAGAAGCTTTTGTAAGAAGCGTTTTTAGAATGATAGGACAGCAAATTTTTTATATAGGTTTTGTAATTGCGTTTTTTAACCCCTTAAGACAAGGACTTCACGATAAATTAGCTAAAACTGTGGTGGTAGAGAGTGAATAAGAAAATTTTTATGTTGATATTTTTAGCTACTTTGTCTTCAGCTAAAATTCAAGATGTAGAACTCATCGCAAAAGATGTCGATAAAGATGGTGATATAGTTACTGCCACAACCGATGTGATTGTGTATTCGCAAGAGTATTTTATCACAGCTGATAGGGCTAGATATGATATGGCAAATGAGGTAGTTGAGCTTTTTGGCAATGTGAATGTTCTTAGAGGGGCTAATGAAACATCAAAAGCTGATTATGTTAAACTCGATCTAAAAAATGGCACAAATTTTGCAAGCACAAATTTTATGATGAATAAAGAGGCTGAAGTTTGGAGTCAAAACGATGAGAGTTGTAGCGATAGTGAGTATTACCGCACAAAAGGCTCAATTGTTTCAAGTTGTAATGTTAATGACCCTGATTGGCATATTAACTACACAAGTGGCAAACTCAATAAAGAGAGTAAATTTCTTCATCTTTTTAATCCCGTATTTTATGTGGGTGATACGCCAATTTTGTATCTTCCATATTTTGGATTTCCTACTGATAAAACTAGACGCACAGGGCTTTTAATACCTGAGTTTGGCTATAGCAAAGATCAAGGCTTTTACTATAAGCAACCAATCTATTTTGCACCATATAAGAGTTGGGATTTGCAACTTGACCCGCAGATTAGAACTAAACGGGGAGTTGGAATTTATGCTAATTTTAGATTTGCTGATTCACCTTATTCATATGGAGAGATAAGGGGTGGAATTTTTGACAACAAAAGAAAGTATCAGCGCAAACACGATCTCAAAAATAATATCCACCGAGGATTTGAGTTTTATTACAATAGAAGCAAGGTTTTAGGCCATTTAATAGACGCAAATTTCAAAGAGAATTTATATATTAATTTTATGAAGATTAATGACCTTGGGTATTTTGATCTGATACAAGAAGATGGTGATGATGAAGATCCATTAGTTAAATCAAAACTCAATTATTATCTAACCACAGAAGAGCACTATGGTGGAATTTATGGTAGATATTACCTTGATACAGCAAAGCTAAATGGTGGTGATTTTGTCAAAAATAAAGACACTGTCCAAGAATTACCAACGCTTCACTACCATAAATTTACAAATTCACTCTACTTTGATGATTTGCTTTACTCTATTGATTTGAAATATCATAATTATACTAGAAGTCTTGGTGTGGAGGCTTCGCAATACGAAGCTAGTGTGCCACTTAGCTATACAAGCCATCTTTTTGATGATTATTTAAATTTAACTTTTGGACAGAATCTTTACTGGACTTATATTGATTACACCGACGCTTTGAGTTATGAAAATTACGAACTTAGAAAGCAAAAAAATGACCGCTTTGCTAATCAATACTTTAATATCTCGCTCTCAACAGATCTAGTTAAACCTTATGAGAGCTTTTTTCATACTTTGAATTTAAACTTTGACTATATAATCCCAGGATTTACTAGCGGTGATATAGAAAGTAGGCTTTTTAAAGACTATAGATATGATAAAGATGTTAGCTTAAATAGAGTAAATAAATGGGCTCTAGACAACCCTTTAAATAATTACTACTATGAAGATAACTTTGTCACAACTGCCAAAACCTACGAAGAACAGCTTCTTAGAGCAGGGCTTACACAGTTTTTTTATGATAGTGATGGCAAAAAAAGAGTTCGCCATAGCATAAGTGATTCATATAATCTTGAGCTAGATGAGTTTGACGAACTTGAAAATAGGGTTGATATCTATTTGGATAAATTTAGCATAGGCAATAAGCTTACATATTCTCATCTATATAATGAGTTTAGCAAGGTTGAAACTTATGCTAGGTATAGCGATGGCACATTTAGTGCTTATATTAATCACTTATATGAAAAATATAGGCGTGATGGTGGTAATCAAGAATCTTATGACAAAGAGAACTTTTTAACCTTAAATGCTAGTGTCAAACTTCCACAAAACTACACAATTTTTGCAACTTACAAATATGACATTGAAAATGAATACTCAAAACTTTGGAGAGTTGGTATCACCAAAAATAGAAAATGTTGGAACTACACTATTGCATATCAAGAGTATATCGACCCAACTACTACAAATAGGGCTGGATATTATAAGGCTGACAAAGAAAAAGCGGTCTACTTTTTTGTAAATTTCTATCCATTTGGTGGAGTTGGGTATGATTATTCTCACAGCTCAGAATATGAGCCAAAATCATGATAGAAAAATCAAAGCTTATGTTCAAAGACCAGCTTGACGCAGCAAATAAGTTGCTTGATATTTTGCCAACTAATGAAATAATAAACAAAAAGCCTGTGCTAGTGTGTTCGTCATTAAGCTCGATAATCTTAACTGATTTTATAGCTAAAAAACTAAAACTTAGCTACGAGATTATCTTTAGTGAGAAAATTTATTCGCCAGTTAATAAAGAGTGTCTTATAGCGATGGTTAGCGAAACAGAAGAGATGGTGCTTGCAAATGAGTTGATAGATTCATTTGATATAACATATGACTATGTTTATGGCGAAGGACATAGAAAATATGAAGAGAAAATTTTGAAAAATTTATACAAATACAGAAAGGGTAAGTTAATCGGCAATCTTCAAAATAGACATATTTTGCTGATGGATGAGGGTTGTGAAACTGGTATGACAGCACTTTTGTGCCTAAAAACACTGTTTGATTTTGATGTCAAATCAGTTAGTTACGCAACGCCAATGATAGCAAGCGATGTTTTGAAAAGTTTAAAGAGTAAATTTGACCAAATTTACACAGTAAATTCCATCTTAAATTTTGTCTCTGTGGATTTTTATTATGAGAGTAAGATTCCATTTGACGCAGATGAGACTTTGGATCTGTTAGAAGATAGCCCATATTATTTACCGTTGCAAAAAGAAGGAGTAAAAGATGCAATATAGTATAGAAGTCAATAACCAAACAGAAATTTTTGATATAGATAAGGTAGCAAAACAAGCAAGTGGTGCAGTTTTGATGAGAGTTAAAGATACAGTGATTTTAGCTACAGTTGCTAGAGAAGACACTCAGGTTGAAGAGGATTTTTTGCCTTTAACTGTCCAGTATATAGAAAAAGCTTACGCCGCAGGTAAAATTCCTGGCGGATATATCAAAAGAGAGACCAAACCAGGGGATTTTGAAACTCTAACTTCAAGGATAATTGATAGAAGTTTGAGACCGCTTTTTCCAAAAGGATACGCATATCCAACCCAAATAGTTGTCTATGTGCTCTCGGCTGACCCTGAAGTGGATTTACAAGTAGTTAGCCTAAATGCAGCAAGCACAGCTCTTTATCTTAGTGATATTCCTGTAAATGCACCAGTGTGCGGGGTTAGGGTTGGTAGAATTGATGGAGAATTTATCCTTAATCCATCAAATTCACAGCTCAAAAACAGCTCACTTGATCTTTATGTAGCAGGGGTAAAAGATGAGCTTTTGATGATAGAGATGAGAGCGTTGCCAGGAGTTGGAAGTGAGGCGATACCAGTAGTTTCATTGATGGCACCAGTTGGCGAGATAGGGATAAATGATGGTTTTATAAGCTCTCAAAATATGAATGAGGTGAGTGAAGATTTGATGGTTGAAGCGATTGATTTTGCAAGTAAGGCTATTTTAAATGGAAGCAATGCCTATGAAGAGGCGTTTGAACCACACAGAAAAGATACGACAATAGAGCTTAAGCCTGAAATTTTAGACGAAAATATCAACTCATACATAGACAATTTTTACAAAGATGATGTGAAATTTGCTATCAATCAGATGGCAAAAAGCGAAAGAGCTACTGAGCTAAACAAAATTTCAAAGCAAATTTTAGAAGATGATATTGCCAAAAGCGAAGAGTGGCAAAAAGAAGTAGTTGATAATGTATTAGCTAAATATAAACGCAAAATCATTAGAGAGCAAATCATCAATGAAAAAACTAGAGCTGATGGCAGGGGCTTAAAAGAGGTTAGGCCTATTAGCATTGAGACTAATATTTTGCCAAACGCACACGGAAGTTGTCTTTTTACTAGGGGGCAAACTCAAGCTTTGGTAGTTGCAACTCTAGGCACTGATAGTGACGCCCAGCTTAGTGATAGTTTAACTGAGAAAAATGCAATTAGTGAGAATTTTATGTTTAACTATAACTTTCCTGGATTTTGTGTTGGTGAGGCAAGTCCGCTAAAAAGCCCTGGAAGAAGAGAGCTTGGGCACGGCAATCTAGCCAAAAGAGCTCTGTATCCAAGCTTTCCACTAAACTCACCATATGTCGTAAGGCTAGTTAGCGAAATTTTAGAGTCAAATGGTTCTAGTTCTATGGCTAGTGTGTGTGGTGGAGCTCTAGCGCTAAAAGCAGCTGGAGTTGAAACAGTAAAGCTTGTAGCTGGCGTTGCTATGGGATTAGTGTTTGAGAGCGAAAATCACGCTATATTAACTGATATTATGGGGCTTGAAGACCACGATGGCGATATGGATTTTAAGGTTGCAGGCTCGCTTGATGGAATAACTGCTCTTCAAATGGATATCAAGCTTGGTGGTATTAGCCTTGAAGTACTAAGAGAGGCTCTTTATCAAGCAAAAGAGGCTAGAGTTCATATTCTAAAGATTATGCAAGACGCAGTTGAAAACATAGAGATAAATGAAGATGTTCTTCCAAAATTAGAGCTTTTTAGTGTTGATCCAAGCAAGATCGTAGATATTATAGGGCAAGCTGGCAAAACTATCAAAGAGATAATTGAGAGATTTGATGTCTCAATCGATCTTGATAGAGATAAAGGCGAAGTCAAAATTACTGGCGGTAAAAGCAACCAAGTAAAAGCAGCAAAAGATTATATCATAGAAATAACCAAAAAAGAGCCAAAATTTGGCCACAAAAGGAACAAAAAAGATTTCAAAAAAGAGGTGCATTTTGAAATTGGCGAAGAGTTTGATGGTGAGGTTAAAAAGGTAGTGGATTTTGGTGCTTTTATTAGTTTAAGAGATGGTGTAGATGGGCTTTTGCATATCTCAAAGATTAAAGACCCACTAAAAGAGGGTGAAATTATCAAAGTAAAAGTTGAAGAGCAAAAAGGTGGCAAAATTTCTCTTGAGTTAGTATAAATTTGCTGACTTGAGATTTTTTGATAAAAAGGTTACAATAAAGAAATTTCAATTAAAGGATATAGTATGATTTACAAAAAACTATTTTTCCCAATCGGTGCAGGTGGCGAACTAAGAGAGAGAATTAGGGGTGCGTTGCTTGTTAATAAATTTTTTGATGATACTCATCTTAGCATAATTGCTTGCCAGATGAACCCTGAGATGATTTACAATGTTAGAATGACTTTAAGGGGTGGCGTGCTTTTTGATGACTTTATCAAAAGTGCAAATGAAGAGCTAAAAGAGGAGCAAGATGAAACCTTTGAAATTTTCAAAAAAGAGTGCGAAAATCTAGGCGTTAAAGTTAGCGAAAACCAACACGAACCAAATAGTGCGTTTTTAAGAAGTATGGTTGGACTTAGAACTGAAATAGTTAAAAAGCAGTCAAGATATTGCGATTTGGTAATCGCAGCAGTGCCTGAAAATGGTAAAATTACAGGAACTTTTGAAGCCGCGGTTTTAAAAAGCGGAAAGCCTTGCATTGTCATACCTAGAGTGCTTGATAGGTTTAATCCTAAGAAAATTCTAGTAAGTATGACTGATAGCACCGCAAGTGCTAGGGCTTTAACCAACTCAATTCCACTCCTTAGACAAGCCAATGAAGTGCATTGTATCACTGTCCCACAATACCTTGAAGAAGATGATGCGGATATGAAAGGTAGGCTTAGCAATTACCTAGCACTTCACGGTGTGAATGCGACTTACGAAGTGCTAAAAACTGATGGCAAAATCCCTGGTGAAGTGCTATTAAACGCTAGTCACTATGGCAAATACGATATGATTGTCGCAGGAATGGAAGCTGATAGTGGAATTAGGGATGTATTTTTGGGCGGAACTAGCACATATTTTCTTAAAAATACTGAAATTCCAGTTTTTATGTAGGATTATTTTACCCTACGCTTTAAGGCGTAGGGCTTATAAATTTCTAAATTACCCCCATTTTTAATCTTAAAATTTACTGAATTTAGCAAAAGTGTTACTATTTTTCCCAACTAAAACGAAAAGTGATTAAATTTTGAAGAATTCCAAAAAGACACATAAATGTTAAAAAACTACTTCCACCATAGCTAAAAAGTGGTAGTGGAACGCCTACAACTGGGGCAAATCCTATAGTCATTGAGATATTTACAGTTGTATAGACAAATATTAGAGTCGCGATAGAAGTTGCTACTACTTGCAAAAAGTAATCCCCTTTAAATTTCACATTCAAACGAAGTATGTAGAGTATTAAAAGTGCATATATTCCCATCAAAAAACTAGCCCCCACAAAGCCGTGTCTTTCAATTAAATATGCAAAAATAAAATCACTTGTTGCAATTGGCAAAAACTTAAAGTGAGTTTGAGTTGCTTCATCTTTGGATTTGCCACTCATTCCACCATTGCCGATGGCTATCATTGATTGTTTGACATGATAACTTGGCTCTTCTGATAAAAAATCAGATATGCGTTTTTTTTGATAATCGTGCAAATTTTGATAGAGAAGAGGTGAGACAATAGCGGTTAAAATAGCCAAACTTATCCAAATTTTTTTATTAACTCCAACTACAAAAAGCACTGCAAATCCTGTGATAAAAACTATGAGTGCGGTGCCTAAATCAGGCTCTTTTGCAATTAACAAAAATGGCAAAATTATAAGCGAGGCGATTAATAGAAACTGCTTTAAATTGTAGCCGCTCTCAGGCGGTGGATTTTGTTTGATAACATAAGCAAGCATTAAAACAAATGATGGTTTAAAAATCTCACTTGGCTGAATTGTAAAATTGATAAATGGAATCTCAAGCCATCTTTGAGCTCCAAGTTTAACCACACCAAAAAGATCCACACTTAACAAAAGTACAATATTTATCCAGTAAATAGTTGGAATTAGCCACTCGAGTTTTTTGATAGGAAGCAAGAAAAATACCAAATACCCAAGCACGCCAGCTGTGATATAGATAAACTGCTTTGTGGCTAGGGTTTCATTTGCTTCAGAGATTAAAATGTGCGAAATTAATACTATAGGTATTATTAAAAACAGATGAATAAGGTCAAAATGTGCTAAAATACGCTTGTCAATAAGTCTCAAAATATAGCCTTAATTAAAATTTGAGCTAATTATAACAAAGAAGGGTTAAAATTTGGAAAATTTCAAAGTAGATGAAGAGATAAGACTTGATAAATTTGTAAGCAATAAGTTAAACTCATCAAGAAATCAAGTCATCTCGCTTATTAAAGATGGTAATATAAAAGTAAATGGTAAAATCTCACCAAAGCCATCTTTGAAGCTTAAATTTGGCGATTTGGTGCAAGTAAGCTTCCCAGAGCCAAAATTTAGCGAGTTAAAGCCAAAATTTACGCCAAATTTTGATATAGAAATCTTATACGAAGATGATCAAATTTTAGTCATAAATAAGCCAGCTGGATTAACTGTGCATGGGGCACTAACTGTCAAAGAAGCCTCCCTTGTAGATTGGCTAAAGAGTAAAAACTACACCCTTTCTAACCTTAATGGTGACGAACGACTAGGTATAGTTCACCGCATAGATAAGGCTACTACTGGGGCTCTACTCATAGCCAAAACAAACCACGCTCACGCACATTTGGCTACTCAACTTGCAGATAAAAGTATGGGAAGATACTATCTTGCACTAATAAATTTGCCACTCAAAGAAAATATAATCATAGACGCACCGATTGCTAGAAATCCCAAAAATCGCCTAAAAAATGCCGTCGTTGATGGTGGTAAAGTGGCAAAAAGTGCATTTTGTAATCTCTATAACGATGAAAACATAAATCTCATAAGTGCTAAACTTTTTACTGGTAGAACTCATCAGATAAGAGTTCATCTTTCACATATAAATCGATATATTTTAGGTGATAATTTATACGGCTTTAAGAGCCAAACTGATAAAATTAAGCAGATGATGTTGCACGCATATATTTTGTATTTTGTGCACCCTATCAGCCAAGAGCGTATGTTTGTGATGGCAAATTTACCGATTGAATTTAAAAATTTAATAGCAAAAAACAAGGAGCAAATTTATGAAAAACTTACTAAAGATGCTGTCGTTGGCAGTTTTGATGATTATGATGAGTGGGTGTGTATCAAGTAGCACTAGTCTAAACTCACCAACTACTACAGACCAAAGTTTGCCGCAGGTTACAGGCATAAAAACAATTAGTGGAGCCAATGAAATAGGGCTAGAGTGGGCTTTTTTGGGCTCACAAGATATCAAAGGATTTTATATATTTAGAAGTGAGGCAAATGGGGTAGAACTAAGCCATATCGCTACGATTGATGATAAATTTGCTACTCACTACACTGATACAAATTTACAATCTTCTAGCTCATATCGCTACAGTATTAAAAGCTACGCAGATTCAGGTGTTTCAAGAGATAGCGTGATAGTCACAGCCAATACTATCAAAACAATTGACTCAGTTGCATTTATTCAAGCTACTAAATATCCAGGTAGAGTTAAGGTTATATGGAGACCACACTCAGATGTTAGGGTTGTCTCATATGAGATTCAAAGGGCAGATAAAGGAAGCACATCATTTAAAACTATAGCCAAACTTGATGGCAGGTTAAATGCTGAATATATCGATTCTAGCGTAAGAGATGGGGCTGATTATGACTATATCGTTTATGTTAAAACTGCAAATGGTGAGATTTCTAACCCAAGCTCTATTGCTAGCACTAGTTCGTCAGCTCAAATATCAAATTCTCAAAATGCAGTCTCAGCCAAAAAAGCTACAGAGCTTGCACGACCTGTAATAGGTGAGATTGACAGTTCTGATGGGGTTGTGGTTATAAGCTGGGAAGCGGTTGCTGGGGCTAGTGGGTATGCTTTAGCAAAAGAGAGCGTTTATGGAGAAGATCTTATTGCGGTAAATGGCACTAGCTATACAGACAAAGATGTCAAGACTGGTGGAATTTACTCATACAAAGTTATCGCCCTTGATGAATTTGGCTCTAAAAGTATAGCATCCAAAAAAGAACAGATAGTCGCTGAATAATGCCAAATTTTATAACCTCAAAGATTAAAGAGTTAGCCCCATTTAAAAAAGATGGAGTTGAGTTTTTGGGCTGGGCTAGTAGTGGCAATTTTACTCTGTTTTTTACGCGAGTTTATGAAGATGAGTTTTTGCTTATGCTAGGCAAAAAAAGCAGTACATTTGTAGTAAAAGCTGAAAAATCCACTCGTCCGGCCAAAATAGCTCATATTCAAAAGGCCTTAGAGGTTTTTAGAGATGAGTTTTGCGAAGGGGTGATATCTGAAGCGTTTTCATTCAAACCAAAAGAGATTCTCAAAAAAAGCTACCAGCAAGAGAATAAAGATAAAATTTTAGATTTTATTAAAGATGACAAAAATATCCACATTGAGGTTGGATTTGGCTCTGGAAGACATCTACTTTATCAAGCCAAAAATAGACAAGATGATATTTTTGTAGGAGTTGAGATTTATAAACCAGCACTTCAACAGGTCTCAAAATTAGCCTATAACGCTAGGCTTTCAAATTTACTGCTCGTTGATTTTGACGCTAGGATATTTTTTGATACTTTGCCATCAAACTGTGTAGATACGGTGTTTTTACACTTTCCAGTTCCGTGGGATGATAGTCCAAGTCGTCGTGTTGTAAGCAGTGAGTTTTTATCTTCAACCCAGAGAATTCTCAAAGTTGGAGGCAAATTTGAGCTTAGAACTGATAGTTTAAACTATGCTGAGTTCTCTTTGCAAAAAATACTTGAGCTAGATTTAGTAAAAACTGAAATTTACAAAAACAAAGATATTGGAATTTCGAGTAAATATGAAGATAGATGGAAGAAATTTCACAAAGATATCTTTGATATTGTAGTTACAAATGAACTAAAAAGCGATGAAAGCTCAAAAACTTATGATATGAGTTTTGATTTTAAAATTGATACTGATAAATTACAAAAAGAATTCAAAAAAGAGACCTATAAATTAGAAAACGCCTTCGTGCATTTAGAAGAAATTTATGAGATTAATAGTGGTGGTGTGCTTATAAAGCTTTCGCTAGGAGCGTTTAATAAGCCTGAGAGTAAATTTATAGTTGCTATCAAAAATAGCACAAATTACTATATCAAGCCACCGCTTAACACTTTGACAAATTTTACAGCTCACCAAAAAGTAAAGGAAATTTTAAGCAAATGGCGAGAATAATTCAAGCAAGTAATCTCACTCTTGGCTATCAAAAAGGGGTTGATATCATCAAAAATGCAAGTTTTACTATCAACTCAAACGAAATCGTGCTTATTACAGGTGAGAGTGGAAGTGGTAAATCCACACTTCTTAAGTCGTTTTATGGGGCGGTTAGTGTAAGAAGTGGCGAACTTAGTGTATGTCTAAGCGATCTTAAAGACGCTAGCAAATCGTCCCTAAGAGAGCTTCGCCAAAGAATTGGTATAGTTTTTCAAGATTACCGTCTTATCAAAGAGTGGACGATAGAACAAAACATCGCATTGCCATTAGTGTTAGCAGGATTTAGCAAACAAACTTGCAAACGCCAAGCAGAAAATTTACTAAAGCATATCAAACTTAGCCAAAAAATGGGTAGATATCCATATGAGCTTTCAGGTGGCGAACAGCAGCGAATTGCTGTTGCAAGGGCAATTGCTAAAAATCCAGGCCTTATACTTTGTGATGAGCCAACGGGAAATTTAGATGACTATTCAAGTGATAAAATTTGGGAACTTCTATCATCAGCAAGGGATTCGTGGGGGGCTTGCGTGATAGTTGTAACTCACAAAATTCCATCTACGCAAAGATTTGCTTATAGACATTTTGAGATAAGAGGGGGGAGTGTGCATGAACTCTCTTAAAACGCATTTTGGCGTTATATTGCCACTTATTTGCTTACTTTTTTGTGTGCAATTTACATTTTTTATAAGCAATATTTCAAAAGATTATCAGCAGATTATGAAGACTAATTATAGCATTGTTGTAGTTAGCAAAAAAGATCTCTCAAGCGAGGCTGCAATCGCTCAAATCAGTGCGATTGATAGACTTGAGATCATTAATCCCAACGAGACTTTGATGAAGTTAAAAGGTAAAATTTCAGATACAAATTTAGAAAAAATTAGTCAAAATTTGCCAAATTTTTATAATGTCAAACTTCAGTTTTTTCCAAATAGCTCAGATCTTGATAAAATTTCAAAGGCCTTAAATAACATTGATGGCGTAGATAGAGTTGAGATTTTTTCAAAAGCACACGATTTTATATACAATATCTTTTTGCTTGCCAAGCAAATTATCTATATTTTTACATTTTTGGTTTTGATTCTTGGGGTGATTTTGATATTTAAGCAGATTAGAATTTGGATATATGAACACAAAGAGAGAATTGACATACTCAATCTTTTTGGGGCTTCGTTTTTATTTAAGAGTATGGTGCTTTATAAGATGGTTTTGATTGATAGTATTATCGCTACGCTGGTGGTTATAGCGTTTTTTTATCTAGTGCCAAACAATGAGTATTATATAAATTTTATGCGTGAGGTTGAGTTAAATACAGCAACTATTAGTTTTCCAAATGATATATTTTGGCTATTTGGGCTCTCAGTTGGACTTTCGCTTTTAGCGGTTACAATGGTTATGTTTAAGGTCTCAAAAGAACAAAAATGAGAATAATTTGTATTATTTTATCTCTGGCTATTTTGGTTTTTGCCAATACAAAGGCTGAAATTTCAAAAACCAAAGGCAATATCAGTGAAGCTGACAAAACCAAACAAAATATCCAAAAAAAGCTTGATGATTTAGGAAACGATCTTTTAAAAGCTTCAAAGGATAAAAACAGCCTTGATAAACAGATAGTTGAGCTTGAAAAAAATGTCAAAAGCTTAAGTATAAAATATGACAGTTCTATCAAAAAATCTGAGAATTTAAAAGATGAGATCGATGCGTTGATGGTGGCTAAAAAAGAGATTGACGAGCAGATAGTTAGTGTTTTTGTAGGGGATTTTGCTTTTGAAATTTTAAATGACGATATGGGCGAAACCAGCATAAACTCAATTATTTCAAGTGAAATTTTTAAATCCCTAAGCAAAGTAAGTAACGATGAGATAGCAAGTCTTAGTATGCAACAAAATGAAATCTCAAAAGCTATAAATTTAGCAAGCAAAGAGCAAAACTCAATCCAAAAAGAGATTTCTGAATATAGATCTCAAACCAAAAAACTAAATGATAGCAAAGCCAAACAAGAGAATTTACTCAAAGACTTAAACAAAAACAAGGATGAATATATCAATCAGCTTGAGATTATCACCGCCCAACAAGAAGCCCTTAGAAATACTTTAGCAAAACTTAAAATAATTGATGAAGAGGAGACCAAAGCCAAAGAACAGGTCGCCAAAAAAGAGGCTGCAAAAAAAGAGCAGACCAAAAAAGAAGATGCTCAAAAAAAGCAAAAATCCACTACCCAAACTGCTGAAGTTAGCCCAAACCTGCAAGATGTAAGAGTAGAAAAAATCAATCAAAAAGTCAAAATTCACGGCTCAAGCTATCAGCAAAGTAGCGTTAAAAAATACAAAGGCAAAAAGACTATTTCACCGCTAAAAAGTGCAACTCTAAAGACTAAATTTGGCAAATATAAAGACCCAGTTTATAATATGGAAATCTTTAACGAACACATAGTTCTTAGTTCAAAAGAGCCAAATGCTGTGGTTTATAGTGTTTTGCCTGGAAAAATAGTCTATGCCCAAGATACACCTGTGCTTGATAAGGTTGTGATAATTGAGCATTCAAACTCAATGCATACGATTTATGGCCATCTCTCAAGCATACCAGATGGGATTAAAGTTGGCAAAACTGTCAAAAAAGGCTACACAATAGGTAGAGTTACAAGAGATCTAACTTTTGAGGTAACTTGGAAAAAAGATCATATAAACCCTTTGGATTTGATTACCCTAAGGTAAATTTTATATAAAAATAAAGACATTTTAGATATAATCTTAGATTGCAAGGAGCAAAAATGAGTGATAAAAAAAGAATACTTGTCAAATTTTCAGGTGAAGCTTTGGCTGGAGAGAGTGGATTTGGTATAGATACAGCTATACTTAAATTTATAGCTAGTGAGATTAAAAGTCTTGTTCTTAAGGGCGTTGAAGTTGGTATAGTAATAGGTGGCGGTAATATAATTAGGGGCGTTAGTGCAGCAGCTGGTGGTATTATTAAACGCACAAGTGGCGATCATATGGGAATGCTTGCGACTGTTATCAATGCAATTGCTATGCGTGAGGCGTTAGAGAGTAGTGGGCTTGATGTTAGGGTTCAAAGTGCTATCAAGATGGAAGCAATTTGTGAGACTTTTATAATG
>JALFKC010000027.1 GCA_022775765.1 Campylobacter sp.
TTTCTTGCCCCAGCAGTTGCAAAAGGCAATAATGAACTAAAATCAGTTATAAACAAGGTTATGATAGAACTTAGCAAAGAGCAGTATTTTAGAACTATTTATGAAGAGAATTTTGGTAAATTTTACAAAAACACTACTGACGCAGATCAGTTCTTGCTTGAAGAGCTATATAGAATTTATGGCTGAATAAATTAACCGCTTTGAGCGGTTATGCTCTTATAAACTTAAAATTCATTTATTTTTTACTCTAAAAGTGCTAAAATCAAATAATTAATTTTTTAATTTAAGGAGTATGAAATGAAACTAGTAGGTATTATCGGTGGAATGGGGCCGCTGGCTAGCATTGACCTTTATCAAAAAGTGGTTGAACTCACTCACGCAAAATGTGACCAAGACAATATTCCGCTTGTTATTGACAACAACACTCTAATTCCTGATAGAACCGCTTATATAATGGGTGGCAAAAATGACCCATTTCCGCAGCTTTTAAAAAGTGCAAATAGACTAAAAAATGCAGGTTGTGATGCGTTTTGTATGGCTTGCAATACGGCGCATTTTTTTGCTGATAGATTAGTAAAAGAAAGCTCGCTTCCTATACTTCACATAGCTAAAATCACAGTAAATTCTATCAAAATCAACCATCCAAATGCCAAAAAAATCGCCATTTTATCAACTGTTGGTACTAGAAAAGCTGAAATTTATGATAAAGAGCTCAAATTGGCTGGTTTTGAGATGGCAGACACTTCGCAAGAGAGTATGGAAAAACTAATGAGTTGCATATATGATGGTGTAAAAGCTGGCAAAATCAAAGAGTATCTACCTGAATTTAAAGAGGTTTTAGGGGAGATAGAGGCTGACGTATATATAGCAGCTTGCACTGAAATTCCACTATTTTTGCCATATATAGATGATGATAAGATTTTTGTAGATGCCACACTTGAGTTGGCAAAAGAGATAGTTAGGTTTGCAAAAAGCTAGTTTTTATAGATAATTTTATATAGTTGAATTTGTAATCAATAAAAATTCAACTATTACTTTTTAAAATAGTCTTATTCAATATATTAATATTTCAATTTTAGTTATAACAAAATTAATGTTATATTTCATTGTAAATTCATATATAAAATTTAAATATATTTTAAAAAATTGCAAATCATATAAAAAATTTATCTTATAAAACTAGATAAAATATCTACTAATATTCTAAATTTAGGTAATTATATAAATTTATAATTGAAAATAATGATATTAAGTATCATTAAATTTATTTGTATTTAAGTAATTTTATATTAAACTTCCACCTGATAATTTTTATCAATATAAAAATCAATAATAAGGAACAATATGTCAAATAAAAAATATTTGAGTTATTCGCTTGCTTTAGCTCTGTTTGCCGGACATTTGTACGCAAATGAGAACAAAGTCGCATTAGATCAAATTGAGGTTACTTCAAGCTCTCTTGGTTACAACAATGTAGATGCAATCAAGATTTCTACTAGAAATGCTGAGCTTGTCAGAGATATCTTGCGTGATATTCCAGGAGTTTATGTCGGGGGAACTAATAGTTTTAACCAAAAAATTTATATGCGTGGCGTAAATGATAGAGGTCTAAATATCACAATTGATGGGGCTAGACAAAGGGGCAATGCGTTTCACCACGCAGCTGATTTGGTTATAGATACAGACCTAATCAAGGCTATTGATGTATCAACTGGTGTTAATAGTGTAGTTGGAAATACTGGTGCTTTAGGTGGTAGTGTAGCGTTTAAAACAGTTAGTGCAAAAGATTTGCTATCTGATGGAGAAGTTTTTGGCGGAAAAGTTAAGATGAGCTATAACTCAAATGATGAGAGATATTCACCAAGTTTGATGCTATATGGAAGACCAACTGAGAACTTTGACTTGTTGGGTTATTTTAAATATAGTGATTATGATTTTGGTGAAGATGGAAACGGTAAAGATATAGGTGGAAAAGGTGAAGACAAAAGCTACCTTATCAAAGCTGGACTTGACTTTTTGGATAGCCATAGAATTGAGCTAAGCTACGAGCATGTAGAGTATAAAGGCAAGTATCCATTTAGGCCTGAATTTGGCGGATCGGCTATCGGACCTACTGATGTGGTTGGGCGTGGTGGCAGTATAACCCACTACAGGCCTGGTGAGAGATTTCAAGCTGTATTGCCCCAAGAGATGGGAAGGGACACTTATAGATTTAACTGGACTTATAATCCAAATGAGCTAGTTGATTTAGAACTTAATGCCTACTATACAGACCACTATCTCAAAAGAGATAAAATGCCATCATACAAAGAAGCTGTAAAAGCTGGCAAAGCCTCACTAATGGACGCTGGAATTAAGACCTACGGTGCTACCTTAATTAATACTACTAGAGTAAATCAGTATGATTTGATAAATCATACCATAAGATATGGTATAGAGTTTTATGAGTCAAAATCATATCTTGATAAATCTATAAGTATAAGTGCAAAAAATGGCAAAATGTCTCTTAAGCCAAACGAAACTATAAGTGATGATAAAGCTACAAGCTACTCACTATTTGTAGAAGATGCGATAAAAATTGGCGGACTTACTATCACCCCAGGAGTCAGATTTGACTACTATGAACTTGATACTATAGGAGAAGGTGGTGGAAAAGGCACGGGCATAACCTCAAGAGAGGATTATGACTGGACTGAAGTTAGCCCAGCCCTAGCTCTAGATTATCAGTTTCAAAACGGCTTAGGTCTTTTTGCAAGCTATAGCAAAGTTTTTAGAGGGCCAGATCCAATTGAGAGTATTCGTTTAACCAAAAGCACAGCCGAAGGGTTTAAAAAATCAAATGCACTTGATCCAGAAACAGGTGATGCGTATGAGATAGGAGCTAGATTTGCTACTGAGTTTGGTGCTGGTCATACAGTTAGCTTTTTAGCAAAATATTTCTATACAGATTATGATAACCTTATTAATGAGTTTGCTTCACCATATGGAGTGGGTGGAACTACTAGAGTAAATGCTGGAGAAGCTACTGTAGATGGTGTCGAACTTGCCGCTAGAGCACAATTTGGCAATCTAGGTGTAAATGCAAGTTATACTCACCAAAGCACAGATTATAAATCTCAAGTTAAAACCGCTGCAGGTCAATCAGTTTATGGTGGAATCTTAGGATATAGCGATGTAGGTGATAAATACACATTTGGAATGGATTATTTCATAGATGAGATCGATCTTCTTATTGGCTATAGTATGATCTATTTTGATAGTATCAAAACAGACGATGGATATAGTAAGCCATCTTTTTCAACACACGATATCTATGCTAGTTGGATGCCATCAGGCAAGCTTGATGGGCTTGAGTTGAATGTAGGAATTTATAACCTTTTTGATGAGGATTACTACTCTCACACACAAAGAAGTTTTGGAGCAGTTCAAACCAATGACTGGGAACCAGGAAGAAGCGTTAGGGCTAGTGTAAGTTATAAATTCTAATATAATCTCTACTTCTTACCATTCGTGCTATTTTGTGAGTGGTAAGATAATAAATTTAGATCAATACAACTTAAGCGGATTTTCTCTTATCAGTTTTAATAGAATTTGATATAAATCTTTGTCATCTTTATTGATATAATACCCAAACTCACACTCTTTTAAATATAATATAAAATTATCTCTTTTTATATCTTTTGAATTTACTTAATCTTAATTTACAATATTCCCAAAAATTCTCAACTCCATTTATATGGTTTTTACTTATTAGCAAATTCACTCTTACAATGTTTTACTCTGTAATGCTCTTTGGCTCCATAATCAACCAAACCATC
>JALFKC010000028.1 GCA_022775765.1 Campylobacter sp.
TTTCTTGCCCCAGCAGTTGCAAAAGGCAATAATGAACTAAAATCAGTTATAAACAAGGTTATGATAGAACTTAGCAAAGAGCAGTATTTTAGAACTATTTATGAAGAGAATTTTGGTAAATTTTACAAAAACACTACTGACCCAGATCAGTTCTTACTTGAAGAGCTATATAGAATTTATGGCTGAATAAATTAACCGCTTTTGGTTAATTAAAAAAAGCGTACAAGTTTAGCAATAAATTTATACGCTTTATAATTTGTATCTTTGGGTTTTATAAACAGATCTGATAAATTTGGGCTGAATTTACCAAATTAAAAATTATCTGTTGTGTTTGAACCAGCTGATCTATCCCAACCAAGTTTTGTGCCACCAAGCATATGAAAGTGCAGGTGCATAACCTCTTGACCAGCGTTAGCCCCACAATTTGTAATAAGCCTATAGCCAGTTTTATCAACACCCATAGTTTTTGCCACCTCTTTGATAAAATCAGTCATTTCGCACATTATTGATGAATCTACCTCTTGGAAGTTTTCATAACATTTTTTGGGAATTATAAGTATGTGAATTGGGGCCTTTGGGTTGATATCGTGGAACGCTAGAAATTTATCATTTTCTAAGACTTTATTGGATGGAATTTCGCCAGCTGCGATTTTTTCAAATATTGTCATAATTTTCTCCTAGTTTGATTTTAGTCATTATAACAAATTTGTGCGTTAATCAATATAAATTTTAAAAATTTATTATTATGATCCCTATTAAATTTATAAATTTTTTAGTTTAAAGTTTTAATTGTAAAAAATATCATCTAATTTTGCAATCTTTACCTATTTTTTATTATTTTTACACTAGAATGCAAAAGTTAATTTTATTACAAGGATATCAAGTGGAAAATATTGCTTCAAAGATAGACACTGCTAAGGATTTGGATGAATTAGATAAAATTCGCGTTAAAATGCTTGGCAAAAAAGGGTTGATAACTGAAGAATTTGCAAAGTTAAAAAGCATTCCAGAAGATGAGAGAAAAGAGTATGCAAAAAGTTTAAATGAAAAAAGAGATAGATTAAATGAGCTTATAAATGTCAAAAAATTAGAGCTTGAAGCTCTAGCTATACAAAAAATGGAAAAAGCTCAAGCTGTGGATGTTACGATGTTTAACGAGCCAAAAAACACAGGGGCACTTCATCCTATCAATATAACTTTGGATAGAATTTTAGACTATTTTACGGCTCAGAATTTTTCAATCGAAGATGGGCCTTTGTTAGAAGAGGATTTTTATAATTTTGAAGCACTAAACCTGCCACCATATCACCCAGCAAGAGATATGCAAGATACATTTTATATGGATAATCAAACTCTGCTTAGAACTCATACAAGCCCAGTGCAAATTCGCACTATGCTTGCAAATAAGCCACCAATTAGAATGATAGCACCTGGAGCTGTTTTTAGAAGAGATTTTGACCTTACTCACACGCCTATGTTTCATCAAGTTGAGGGGCTTGTGGTTGAAGAGGGCGATGGGGTTAGCTTTGCCAATCTCAAATACACTTTAGAGGACTTTTTGAAGCATATGTTTGGCGATGTAAAGATTAGATTTAGGCCTAGCTTTTTTCCATTTACTGAACCATCAACTGAGGTTGATATAAGTTGTATTTTTTGCCACGGCAAGGGCTGTAGGGTCTGTTCAAACACAGGCTGGCTTGAGGTGTTAGGAAGTGGGATTGTAGATCCAAATGTATTTAAAAGCGTAGGTTATAAAGGCGTTAGTGGTTATGCGTTTGGGCTTGGTATAGAGCGTTTTGCTATGCTACTTTATGGCGTACCTGATTTAAGGTCTATGTTTGAGGGTGATATAAGATTATTGGAGCAATTTAAATGATAGTAACAAGAAGTTGGTTGCAAGAGTGGATTGATATAAGTGAAATTTCAAGTGAAGAGTTACAAAAAGCCTTTAATTCAATAGGGCTTGAGGTTGATAGCTATGAGAATTTTAAAATTCCACCAAAAGTGGTAATTGGCTATGTATTAAGCAAAAAAAGACATGAAAACTCAGATAAATTAAGCATTTGCGAAGTTGATGTTGGAAGTGAAGTTTTGCAGATTGTTTGTGGGGCCAAAAATGTTGCTGCAGGGCAGTTTGTGGCTGTTAGTTTGGTAGGAGCTGTTTTGCCAGGCGGCCTAAAGATAAAGCCTGTAAAGCTTAGGGGCGTAGAGAGCAATGGAATGATATGCTCTTCAACCGAGCTAGGCTTAGCTAAAATAAATGATGGCATAATGGTGCTTGATGAGAGTATCGGCGAGCTTGTGCTTGGCAAAGAGTTAAAAGAGCTTTTGAGTGATGAAATTTTTGATATTGATATCACGCCAAATAGGGGGGATTGTCTAAGTGTTTATGGATTAGCAAGAGATCTAAGTGCAGCACTTGGACTACCTATAAAAAACACTAAATATGAAGAGGATGAAAATTTAGTAGGAATTGGACGCGTTATTTCTATACACTCAAGCGATCAAAAAGATTGTTCGTTTCAATACCGTGCGTTTGATACTACCGGAGAAATAGCACCGCTTGATCTTGTCAAAAAGCTTCGTCTTGGCATTGCTGGTATTAAGTCAAACTCAAACATTGAAGATATGTTAGCTTATGCGACTCACTCAACAGGCGTACTTTTAACAGCATATGACTTTAATAAAATCTGTGAAACTTGTCAAAAAATAGCCATAGAAATTAAGCAAGAAGAGGGCGGAAATTATGGCGTTTATGTGGGCGATACGCTTTTGTCAATGCCAGGAATCAATCAAGTAGAGAGCTTTAAAGCAACTGATAAGAGTAAAACTGTGCTAGTTGAGGCTAACTATATAGACCCTAAAATTATCTCTATGGTTGTAGGGGGGGATAAATCACTAAAAACACCAAATAGCTACCGCTCAACTCGTGGAAGTGAGCCAAACTTAAATATAGGTGAAGATTTTTTGTTTTCAATTATTAAACCATTAAAAGGCTTTACGCTTTTTGCTGGATATCAACAAATTCTACCACATATTGAGAAAAAAATAGTCGCACTTTCAGTTGATGAACTAAGCAAAATGATAGGCAAAGAGATTGATAAAAATTTAGTGGTTAAAATTTTAAAAAGCCTTGGTTTTGAAACAAATGTTAGGGGCGAACTTATCAATGCTTCGGTGCCATTTTTTAGACACGATATCGAAAACTCTCACGATATTTGTGAAGAGATTGTAAGGATTATTGGCATTGATAATATTGAGTCAAAACCACTATTTTTCAAAGAAAAAAATAGAATTAACTTAACTTTTAACTCTTATAAACACAAAAAATCAATCAGGGTAAAAGCCGTAGATAATGGCTTTTGTGAGTGCATACACTACGCTTTTGATAACTCTAGTGAGCTAAAAGAGCTCGGTTTTAAAGAGTGCAAAAGGAAAATAATCAACCCTTTGAGTGCAGAACTTGACGCACTAAGACCAACTTTGCTTAACCACTTGCTAAAATCAAGCATTAGAAATCTCAAAAATTCTCAAAGAAGTGTGAAGCTTTTTGAAATCGGCACGATCTTTGACGAAAATGGCGTAGAACAGACAGCTATAGGATTTTTGGCAACTGGACTTATAAATGAACCAAGTCTCTTAAACTCACCAAAGCCAAAAGAGATAGATTTTATGAGTTTTGCAAGTTTAATCCAAAATATTATGGGCGAAATCGAGTGTGTTTTACCTCAAACAAATAGTTCTATGCTTAGTGAATTTGAGCAGGCTGATATCGTGCAAAATGGCGTAGTTATCGGCAAAATCGGAAGGCTGAAATTAAGCATTGAGGCTAAAATGGAACTAGAAAAAACCTATCTTTGCGAAATTTATTACGATAAGCTTAAATTTAAAGAGATTATGGTTAAACCATACTCTAAATTTCCAAGCATTTCAAGGGATTTGAGCCTTATTATTCCAAAATCTATGCGTTATATAGAGATCAAAAAAGTCATAGATGATATGGGTATTGAAATTCTCAAAGAATTTACACCAGTTGATCTTTATAGCGATGAGAGTTTGGGTGAGTTTAGTAGCTTGAGTATTAAGTTTACTTTCCAAAGCCATACTCAAACACTCGAAGATAGCGTAGTTGCTAAGGCTATTGATGAAATTCTTACGAATTTAAAAGATAGATTAAATATAGGTATAAGATGAAAATTCACGCTCTTTTTTCACCCATTAGTTCTACTCTCGCAGATATCGCAAGCGACAAATCAATATCTCACAGATGTGCGATTTTTTCGCTTCTTAGCGATAAAACTTCAGTTATCAAAAACTACCTTTTTGCAAACGACACCAAAAGCTCTCTTAAGGTTATACAAGCCCTAGGGGCAAAAGTTGAGATAGATGGTAGTAAGGTTTTTATCACGCCACCATCAAAGATTACTGAGCCAAGTGAAGTTTTGGATTGTGGCAACTCAGGCACCACAATTAGATTAATGTTAGGATTTTTATCTAGCGTGGATGGATTTTTTGTAATGAGTGGGGATAAATATCTAAACAAACGCCCTATGAAAAGAGTTACAAAGCCACTAAGCGAAGTTGGGGCCAAATTTGATGGAGTAAATAATGGTGAGTTTGCACCAATTAGCGTTCGTGGTCACAAATTAAAACACTTTGAGTTTGAGAGCAGGGTTTCATCCGCTCAGGTTAAAACCGCTATGATTTTAGCTGGACTTCAAAGCCGTGGTTGTATTTTTAAAGAGCCAAGCCTAAGTAGAGATCATAGTGAGAGAATTCTTAGAGGAATGGGTGCTGATATTAAGTATAGTGGTGATGAGCTTGAAGTTTTACCGCTTAAATCCCCGCTAAATCCACTTGATATAACAGTGCCAAACGACCCAAGCTCGGCATTTTATCTAGCTGTAGCTGCAGCGATTACGCCAAACTCAAAAATCACACTCAAAAATATACTTCTAAACAAAACAAGAACTGAAGCTTATAAAGTTTTGCAAAAAATGGGAACTAAAATTTCAGTCACAAAAACATCAAGCCAGTATGAAGATATAGGCGATATCATCGTAGAATACGCCCCATTAAAGGCTGTGGATGTCAGTGAAAATATATCGTGGCTAATTGATGAAGCACCAGCTTTAGCCATAGCTTTTGCGTGTGCTAATGGTGTTAGCTCACTTAAAAATGCTACTGAGCTTAGGGTAAAAGAGTGTGATAGGATTAAGGTTGTAGTGGATGGTCTTAGAGCGTGTGGGATTAAGGTAGATGAGCTTGATGATGGATTTGTTATTACAGGCGGAACACCAAACGCAGCTATAATCGACCCAAGTGGCGACCATAGAATTGCGATGAGTTTTGCAGTCCTAGGGCTAAAATGTGGTATGATAATAGAAAACTCAGAGTGTATTGCAGTATCTTTTCCAAATTTTGGTGCGATTTTAAGACAAATTGGGGCTAGTATTGAAGATTGAACTTGCAAAAAGTTATGGATTTTGCTTTGGGGTTAAAAGAGCTATCAAAATCGCTGAAAACTCAAAAAACAGTGCTACAATCGGTGAGCTTATCCACAATAGCGAAGAGATTAGTCGCCTAGAACAAAATTATGGTGTTAAAACTCTTAGTGACATTAGTGAGCTTACAGATGAAAAAAAGGTGATAATTAGAACTCACGGAATCACCAAAAACGATCTTCAAACTCTCAAAGATGATGGCAAAGAGATAATAGACGCGACTTGTCCTTTTGTTACCAAACCCCAACAGATAGTTGAAAAGATGAGTAACGATGGGTATGATATAGTTATCTTTGGTGATAGCAACCATCCAGAGGTAAAAGGCGTGAAATCCTACGCTAGAAGCGGGGTTTATGTCATCCTTGATGAGAGTGAATTAACTAGTATCAAGCTTAAATCAAAAGTAGCAGTTGTCTCTCAAACTACCAAAAAATTTGATAAATTTGCAAGTATTGTAAGTTTTTTAATGGCAAAATGCAAGGAAGTTAGAGTTTTTAACACGATTTGCAATGCAACTTTTGCCAACCAAGACGCAGTCAAAACTCTATCCAAAAAAGCTGATATTATGATTATAATAGGTGGCAAAAACTCATCAAATACCAAGCAACTCGCATTGATTTCTAAAGAGTTTTGCAAAGATACCTATCATATCGAAAATGAGCTTGAACTTAAAAAAGAGTGGTTTGATGGTAAGGAGGTATGTGGGGTTTCTGCGGGGGCGAGTACGCCTGGGTGGATTATTGAGAAAGTTATTAATCAAATAAAAAGCTTTTAGTGGGGGGGATATTCCCCAACTCGGCTTGGATTTTAGTTCAAATTCACGCCACTTTGCACTGCGACGCACGAAAAGTGCGTCTCATTTGAACGGCTAAATTTGAACTAAACTACACACAACCTGTCTTGAATTGTTGTTTTGCAAATTCAAGTTTTATTTTGTTATTCTAGGCATTTCACTCAAATTTGCTTTTGTTAATCTGATTGAAATTACAATCAGATAAATTTACCAAATCAGAATTCCGTTCTCTATTTTCTGTAATCTGATATCTGAATGTCTGTCCTAAATTGTTTATTTGTAAATAAGTTTTTATAAATTTAATATATTTTCTAGTAAATTTTAAAATTTGCAATTTAAATTTACAAAAAGCAATGATAATTACCTTTTTTAGGCAAATAGAGGCTAGTTTATTTTATTTAAAGCTTATTTTAAATAAAATAGCACTAACTATTATTCTGCAAAACAGATACTAGAAATCATACATAAAAGGAAAGCAATGGCTGAGGTGAACAACGAAGTTCAAAAAAATTTAGAAGATTCTCACGAGATGGATTTTGCTACAATGCTCGAAGAGTCTTTCAAGGAAAAAGAAGAAGAGATCGTCAAAGACGGCGTGATAGTTGCGATTAAAGACAATGATATTTTTGTAGATATTGACAGAAAATCAGAAGGTCTTTTAAACGCTGATGAGCTTAAAGATGAAGATGGAAATTTAAGCGTAAAGGTTGGTGACCCTATAAAAGTAGTGGTCGTTAGTAGCTACAATGGCAAACCAATAGTTTCTTACAAAAGAGCTCTCAAAAAAATCAAAGTGGCTGAATTTATCCAAAATTACAATGAAGAAGATGAAAATATCTTCGATGTCAAAATCGTTTCTAAAAACAGAGGCGGATATCTTTGCGTGGATAAGAGTGGGATTGAGTTTTTTATGCCAAAATCGCAAAGTGCTCTTAGGGATTCAAACTCAATAATCGGCAAAACTTATAAAGTCAAAGTTATCAAAATTAACAAAGACGAACAGAGCATAGTTGTCTCTAGAAAGAGACTTCTTGATGAAGAGAGAAAGGCTAAAAAAGAGGTAGTTAGTAAAATTTTAGAAAATGATGAGCCAATTGAGGGTGTTATCAAAAAAATCACAACCTATGGAATGTTTGTAGATGTTGGCGGGGTTGATGGACTTGTGCATTATAGCGAGATAAGCTACAAAGGTCCAGTTAATCCAAGCAGTCTATTTAAAGAGGGCGAAAAAGTTTTTGTAAAAGCTATAAGTTATGACAATGACAAAAGACACCTTTCTCTTTCTATCAAAGCTGCAATGCCTGATCCGTGGGATGAAATTAGCGAAAATGAACTCGAAGTTGGTGATACAATTAGAGTTGTAGTTAGCAATATTGAGCCATATGGTGCGTTTGTAGATCTTGGCAATGATATTGAGGGATTTTTGCATATTAGTGAAATTTCATGGGACAAAGATATCAAAAGCCCAAAGGATTTTATTAGCGAGGGCGAAAGCATTGATGTTGAGGTTATAGAGATTGATACTGCTAAAAGAAGACTTAGAGTTAGCCTTAAACAGCTTCTTCCAAAACCATTTGATGAGTTTAAAAGCAAATATAAAGTTGGCGATGTAGTTGAGGGTGAGGTTACTACTGTTACAAACTTTGGTGCGTTTGTTAAAATTGGTGCTGTTGAGGGGCTTTTGCATAATGAAGACCTTTCGTGGGATAAAAACGAAAAATGCAAAGATAGCCTAAAACAAGGCGATAAAGTGAGAGTTAAAATCACCAAAATTGACTCTGAGGGCGAAAAAATTTCCCTAAGCCAAAAAGATCTCAAAGAGAGCCCAATTGCAGCTTACGCAAAAACTCACAGAGTTGGTGATATCGTAGTTGGTAAAATCAAAGAGATCAAAGACTTTGGTATATTTGTAGAGCTTGAGCCAAATGTAGATGCTCTAATAAGAAAAGATGACATTATAGAAAGCGATGATTTGCAAGTTGGCAACGACATAGAAGCGGCAATTGACTTTATAGATGAGAAGAAAAATCGCATTAGATTAAGCCTTAAAAAACTTGCTAGACAAAAAGAGAGAGCTGTTATCAACAAAATCAATAGTAATGATGAAAATGTAACTTTGGGTGATTTGATAAAAGAGCAACTTTTGGATAATTAAATTTAAAATAATTTTATGTATGATAAAGGAGAAATAAATGGGAACTATTGTGGTATGTGACGCTATACATTCTATAGGTTTTGAAATTTTAAAAAAACAAAAAGATATAGAGTTTATAGATGCCTCTTCTATGCCAAAAGATAAGCTTCTTGAGATTATTGATAGGGCGGATGTTGCAATTACTAGAAGTTCTACTCCTGTTAATGAAGCATTTTTACAAAAAGCAGTAAATTTAAAAGCCGTAGTTAGAGCAGGGGTTGGAGTTGATAATTGTGATATAGATGGCTGCTCAAAAAGAGGGATAATCCTTATGAATGTCCCAACTGCAAACACTATCGCAGCAGTTGAGATGACAATGTGCCATCTTTTAAACTCAGCTAGAAAATATGTGAATTCGTGCAATGACCTTAAAATCAATAGAGTTTGGAAGCGTGAAAAGTGGTATGGAACTGAGCTTTTTAAGAAAAAATTAGGAATTATAGGTTTTGGTAATATCGGTTCAAGAGTTGGAGTTAGAGCCAAAGCTTTTGGGATGGATATTGTGACTTACGACCCATATATTGAACCCTCAAAAGCTACAAATTTAGGCATAAATTATACAACTAATTTTGATGAGATTTTAGCGTGCGATTTTATCACTATCCATACGCCAAAAACCAAAGAGACCATCGATATTATCTCGGCTGATGAGATTGCCAAGATGAAAGATGGCATTAGGCTTATAAATTGTGCTAGAGGTGGGCTCTATAATGAAAACGCTTTGATTGAAGGGTTAAAAAGTGCCAAGATAGCCTATCTTGGCATAGATGTCTTAGATAAAGAACCAGCTACCAATCATCCACTTCTTGATTTTGAAAATGTCACAGCGACCCCACACCTTGGTGCAAATACGCTTGAATCTCAAAAAAATATCGCCGAACAGGCTGTAGATCAAGCTTTGAGTGCGTTAAGGGGTATTTCGTATCCAAATGCTCTAAATTTGCCTATCAAAGTCGAAGATCTACCTAAAGGCATTGAACCTTATGTTCATCTAGTCTCAAAAATGGCATATCTATGTGCTCAAATCAATAAAGCCCCTATCAAAAGTATCAAGCTAGAAGCGAGTGGTAGGGTGTGTGAATACTTAAATTCGCTTGTCACATTTGCTTTAGTTGGGGCGTTAAAAGATACTTTGGGTGATAAGATAAACTATGTCAATGCCAAATTTATCGCTAACGAAAAAAATATTGCTATTGAGACTGTAAACGCACCAGCGAGCGGATACAAAAATAAAATTTCAGTTAAAATAGTAACCGATAAAGATGTTAGCAGCATAGGCGGAACTGTGTTTGGTGAAAATGAGGCTAGGATTGTAAATATTAATGGCTTTAAGACTGATTTTAAGCCAAAAGGTAAGATGATACTATTTAAAAACAAAGATGTTCCAGGTGTTATTAGAGATATAAGCTCTATTTTAGCCAAAGAAAATATCAATATTGCTGATTTTAGACTTGGTAGAGGATTTGATGGCAAAGACGCACTTGCTGTTATTTTGGTGGATGAAGCGGTTAGCAAAATCACCCTTGAAGAGTTAAATCAAGTAGAGGCTTGTATCTGGGCAAAATACGCTGAGATTTAATCACTTTTAATCTGTGCAAGCAAATTTGCACAGATTTTATTATAATAAATTCACAAATCTTTCAATTTAATCATCTATTTTACTTTCAAATTTAACCTTTTTGATAATGAATTTATAAATTATCCTTGTAAATTTCACTTTAGTTTATACTGCTAGAATATAATTGCCAAAAAAGGATATATATATGAAAAAAATATTACTACTTATTTTTGCTTTTTCGCTTTCGTTTGCAAATTTTCAAAACGATAGCAATCTTAAAGTTACCAAATTTTCAAATGGTTTTACATATTATTTTTATCAAAATCACACACCAAAAGATACGATTGATATCTATCTTTATGTGAATGCTGGCTCGATTGACGAGAGGAAAAATGAAAGAGGGATTGCCCATTTTACCGAGCATATGGTATTTAATGGAAGCAGAGATTTTAGCAAAAATGAGCTCATCTCAGCCCTTGAGAGTTTGGGGGTAAAATTAGGGGCTGATTTAAATGCGATGACTAGTTTTGATAGGACAGTTTATAAGCTAAATATTAAAAACAGCAAACAAAATATCCAAACCGCTATTAATGTTATGGAAAATATGGCTTTTTACGCGTCATTTAACAAAGATGAACTTGAGACTGAAAAAGGAGTGATTATCTCAGAAGATAGAGCTCGCAACGACCCATCTGAGCGTATTTTCGAACAAACTATGCCTATGCTTTACAATGATAGCATTTATCAAAAACGCCTACCAATTGGCGATATGGATATTATCAAAAACGCTACACCACAGCTGCTTAGAGAGTTTTATGAGAGAAATTATCAGCCTCAAAATATGAGTTTAATAGTAGTTGGTGATGCTCAAAAAAACGTAGTTGATAAGATAGTAAAAAATAGCTTTGCTAATGTCAAAAACACTCGCCAAAAAGATAGGATTGATGATAAGATTGAGTTTTTTGATGAACTTATGATTTTTAGTGCTAGTGATAAAGAGGCGTTTGGCGATAATATTAGCGTATCGTTTGAGAGTAAGGTTTTGCCTGTAAATTCACGCGAACGGTTTAAAGATGAAATAATTAACTCTTATATTGCCGAACTCTTTGATGCAGTAGTTGATAGATACAAAACCGAGTATGAGAGCCCATTTTCGGCTGGATTTTATAGCTCTAATATTCAAGAACAAAAAATGTTAAACTCATTTTCGATTGGCGTTAAGGGTGGGGATTTTAAAAAGAGCTTCAAAGAGTTTTTTGGCGTGATAAATTTCATCAAAGAAAACGGCTTTTTTGAAGATGATTTTGAGGCTATCAAAAAATACTTCCAAAAGCAAAATGAGCTAACTCTTGCCAAAAAAGGGAATTTTGAAAACTCAGTATTTGTAAATTCTATAATCTCATATGTTGATAGTGGCGAAATTATGCTAAGTAGTGAAGATGATTTTAAGCTTACAAAAGAGCTTCTTGATGAGATTTCACTTAGTGATATTAACGCAAAATTTAATGAAATTTTGAGTAAAAAAGGTGTTTTAATTCAAACAATTTCCAAAAAAGAGATCAAATTTACCAAAAGTGAGATAGAGAAATTTATGCAGACAAAAGCCATTAATCTAAATAGCCCAAAAGAGCTTCCTAACTCACTTTTAGGTATAAGCTTAACTACCCAAAAGCCCATTAAAACAGCACTTCTTGATGGTGGGATTAAGGTTTTTGAGTTTGAAAATGGCTCAAAAATTATGTTTAAGCAAAACAGCTACAAAAAAGATGAAGTTAGCTTTAGCTTTGTCAAAAAGGGTGGATTTAGTAATGTTGATGATTTGATAAATTTGCAGTTTGGCATAATGATATCAAATGACAGCGGAATTGGTGAGTTTAATAGCCTTGAGGTTGATAAAATCACAGCTGGTGAGACGTTTAACTTTAAAAAATTTGCCACCAAAAACTATCTTGGCTTCAAAGGAGAAACTCAAAATAAAGACCTAGAAAACTTTTTAAAGGCGTTTTATGTGGATTTTTTAAATCCAAAAATTGATAAAATTTCAACTCAAAAAATCAAAGCTACAAGCATTAATGTCTATGAAAACAACAAAAACAATCCTGAGTATAAATTTAGAAGTGAATTTAATGACTTTTTGTATAAAAATAATAAAAAGATGAAATTTGCCACTTCCAAAGAGATTTCGAAGCTTGAAATTCCAAAGATGAAAAACGCTCTTGATGAGAACTTTAAAAATGCCAGCGAGTATTCGTTTATCTTTGTTGGTGACATTGATGAGAAAGTTTTGGTTGAGCTTGCAGGCAAATATATTGCAAATCTACCTAGTTATAAAAGCCACAGAAATATCGATGATGACGGCGTTAGAAGTGTAGATGGGGTTCATAAATTTACCAAAAACTACCTAAACGACCAAAAAGCAATTGCTGATATTTATATCAAATCTTTTGTAACCCTAAATGAAAAAGAGAAAATTTCACTTGATGCTTCAAACTACGCTTTAAATTTACTAATGCGTGAGAGTATTAGAGAAGAAAAAGGGCTAGTTTATGGGATCTATTCGACTTCAATTTATAGTAGGTATCCAAGAAATATAGCATTTACCAATATCTCTTTTACTTGTGAGCCTGGGAAGGACGAGTTAATAGTTGATGAAGTTAAAAAGATAATCGCCATAATAAAACTAGGAAATTTTGATGATAAAATCTTAAATGATTATAAAAATACAGCTAAGGTTTCTCTAGCCAAATCCTATCAAGAGCCTAGCTTTTGGGAAAATATGATGGTAAATTTTGCTATTTACAATGAACCTATCAAAAGTGCTGACATAGCTAATCAACTAATTGAGAGCATAAATAAAAAAGATATAATTGATATCGCAAACAAAGTCTATAGTGATGAGAACTTTATCATCTCTGTGGTGAGTCAAAAGTAGCGTTAAAAGATTCGTAGTAAAATAAAACTAAATTATAGCGGATAAGTTTATCCGCTATAAAAGTTAATTGCCCTTTATTTTCTTAAAAAGTGCTGAAATTAGTCCATTTTGATATGCAACAGTTAAAAGGGTGATAATAACACCAACAACTTGAAGCCAAGATAAACTCTCACCAAACATCAATGGAGCGATAATAGCAACAGTTGCCACTGGGCTTAGTATCAAAAGTCCTGCAACGATTGTAGGATTTAGACGGATTGAACCATATTGAGTAAATGTCCAAGCTATAGCGTGGCTAAATACTCCAAGTATTAGCATCCACATCCAGTTTATCGCTGTTATTGGGCTACCTGGGGTGGTTTCTGGATTGTGTGGTAGCATTCCTGTTTCATTAACTAGCACACCATTGACAAGGTCAAATGTGTTAAATCCTATCAAAATAAGCACTATGGGTGCGATTAATTGAGAAGCACTTGATATAAAAATAGGCGTAACAAATTGATTTTTGTTATTGATTCTGCCCGCTTTTCTAGTTGTATATAGATAAATTCCATAGCAGCACCCTGAAATTAGTCCGCAAACTGTTCCTAAAAATGCTAAAGTATATCCATAAATATGAGTAGGGCCTACAACATCCTTAGCTGTGCCAAAAATAAGTGGCTCTAGTGCTCCACCTGAGAGTATCACACCAAAAAGCAAGGTTGGTGCTACAAATAGATAACTAGATGGGATCTTTTCTTTATCTATAAAAAACGCTAGTGCCGGCAATATAATAACTTGGATATTTAAAAGTATTGAAGCGATACCTGAACCAACATAGTAGGTTGAGTAGTTCCACGCGGTAAAATCAATGCCTAAGAAAAAGCCAGCTATCATACATAGTCCAACGCCTTTTTTGTTGAATTTACCGTATAGTTTCAGCTCTCTTATCACAAAAGGAAACATGGCAATCACACCTATACCACAACGAAGAATGGTCGCAGTTTCTGGGTTGAAGTTTGATAGTTTTGTAAAAGGGGCACTAAAAGCAAGAGCAGCTATACCAATCATCAAGATGACATAGGTTTTAGCATCACCCCTTTCAATTTGAGTTTCGTCTGTGTTATTCAAAACACCCTCCTTAAAAATTTTTTAAACATTTTAATGAATTTAAAATGGCGAAGGTATTTTAACCGCATATTACTTAAAAAAATATTAATTTTTGTTTTAATAAATAATTAAGATTATTATTTTAAAATGAAACTATAAAAACATTTTTACAAGTTTAAAATTTGATATAAATTTATCTAAAGTAGCTATAATCACTACTTTTAGAGTGCAATTAAGCTAGATATAGCTTTAAAAATATTTTTCTTAAAAAAATATTAACCTATATAATTAATCTATAATTAAGCTTTAATTGTTTATACTTTTGCAGTAGTATTACTGAATTAATTTAAAATTATGAGGTGAAATTTATGAAAAAACCTGTAATCATAGGTGTTGGAGGACCAGTTGGAGCTGGCAAAACCCTACTCATAGAAAGAGTAGTTAGAGTGATGAGCAAAGAATATGAAATTGCTGTAGTGACAAATGATATCTATACCAAAGAAGACGCACTATTTTTGGCCAAAAATAGCGTTTTGCCCCCTGAGAGAATAGTCGGGGTTGAAACTGGTGGATGCCCACATACTGCAATTAGAGAGGACGCATCGATGAATGAGGCTGCGCTTTTAGAGCTTCAGAAAAAATTTATTAATCTTGATTTGATATTTTTAGAAAGTGGTGGGGATAATCTAGCCGCTACTTTTAGTCCTGATTTGGTTGATTTTAGTATCTATGTCATAGATGTCGCTCAAGGTGAGAAAATCCCAAGAAAAGCTGGGGCTGGTATGATAAAATCAGATCTTTTTATCATCAACAAAACCGACCTTGCACCATATGTTGGTGCAAATTTAGATATTATGGCAAGCGATACAAAGCATTTTAGAAAAGATAAAGAGTTTTACTTCACCAACCTTAAAAAAGACGAAGGGCTTGATGAGGTTGTCAAATGGATAGAGAAAAACTGCCTATTTAAAGATTTAAGATGAGTGTTTTAAAGGCGTCTATAAAAGATGGAACTTTGCATTATCACTATCAGCGTGGTATGCTAAGGCTACTTGAACTGCCTACTGAATATGCCAAAGCTCACTTTGAAAAAAGCGAGTTTTTTGCCTATATAAGCACACTTGGTGGCGGAATGGTAAAGGGTGATAACTATTTGCAAGATTTCAAATTTGAAAACTCAAAGGCCATTTTAAGCTCTCAATCTAACCAAAAAATTTACAAAGGTTCATCAAACTTAACAACTAAAATTTCGCTTGATGAGAGCTCAAAACTAGTCTTTCACAATGACGCAAATATATTTTATAAAAATTCAGATTTTAGTAGTAAAACCACTATATTTGTCAAAAATGGTGGTAAATTTTTCTATCTTGATGGTGGATTTATCGGCTACAGTGGTGGAGAATTCACTTCAAATTTAACTCTTAGAATTTACATAGATAGCAAATTAGCTCTAAATGATAATTTTTGCTATGAAAACAAAAGAGACTTAAACGCCTTGTTTGAATATGAGTATTTTTATACCATAACGATGAGCTATGCACCAACTTTGCAAAGCATAAATACTAATGATATAAAAGCCTATGCAAGCAGTATAAATGGCATAACTATGGTTAGAATTATTGCCAATGACAACGATATAGCAAATGATTATATAAATGAGATAAAATTTAACTTTTTAAAGGAGAACAGATGACATTAACACTAAAAGAACAAGAAAAACTCTTGTTAAGTTATGCAGCCGTAGTTGCT
Source organism: Campylobacter sp. (assembly GCA_022775765.1). Classification (GTDB taxonomy): domain Bacteria; phylum Campylobacterota; class Campylobacteria; order Campylobacterales; family Campylobacteraceae; genus Campylobacter_B. The sequence goes on from JALFKC010000028.1 coordinate 15,820, forward strand.
AGAAAACGCTTAGAGCGTGGCGTTAAGCTAAACTGCCCCGAAGCAATTGCTATAATTAGCGACTTTGTCTTAGAAGGAGCTAGAGATGGCAAAAATGTAAGCGAACTTATGAGTGAAGGTAAAAAGGTGCTAAGCAAAGATCAAGTTATGGATGGTGTTGCTGATATAGTAAATGAAGTTCAAGTTGAAGCTACTTTTAGAGATGGCACAAAACTAGTAACCATTCACAACCCTATAAATTAAGGAGAAAAGTATGAGATTAGGCGAGATAATTTACGCAGATGGCGATATCGTATGCAATGACGGTAGAGAAAGTATAGAGCTAAAAGTTACAAACTCAGGCGATAGACCAATCCAAGTTGGCTCTCATTTTCACTTTTTTGAGACTAATAAAGGGCTTGAGTTTGATAGAGAGAAAGCTAGAGGTAAAAGGCTTGATATCATAGCTGGAACCGCAGTTAGGTTTGAACCAGGGGTTACGCTAACTGTTAAACTTATAGATCTAGCTGGCAAAAGAGAGGTTTATGGCCTTAACAATCTAATAGATGGAAAACTATAACAAGGAGACTAAATGTTTAAAATAAAAAGACAAGATTACGCATCACATTTTGGCCCTACAACAGGAGATAGCATAAGACTAGCTGATACTAAACTTTTTGCAAAAGTTGAAAAAGACTACGCAGCATATGGAGAAGAGTGCAAATTTGGTGGTGGCAAAACCCTAAGAGATGGTATGGGACAAAACTCAAGGGCTACAAGAGATAATAAAGATGTAGTTGATCTAATCATCACAAATGCCCTAATTATCGACTATACTGGAATTTACAAAGCCGATATTGGTATCAAAGATGGCAAAATTCACGCTATTGGCAAAGGTGGCAACCCTGATATAATGGATGGTGTTGATTTTATAGTTGGAACTAGCACGGAGGCTCTAGCTGGAGAGGGGCTAATAGTCACAGCAGGGGGAATTGACACCCATATTCACTTTATAAACCCAGAACAAGTTGATGAAGCACTAAGTAATGGTATCACAACTATCTTTGGTGGTGGCACAGGTCCAAATGACGGCTCAAAAGCTACTACTTGCACCCCCGGGGCTTTTAATATAGAAAGAATGCTTCAAGGAACCGACGCTCTCCCTATTAATGTCGGGCTTTATGCTAAGGGAAGCGGTTCAAGTGTGGAAGTAAATTTAGAGCAGTTAAAAGCAGGTGCGGCTGGGCTAAAGGTGCATGAGGACTGGGGAGCAACTAGAAGTGCGATTGACTACTCACTAAGAGCGGCTAAGATAGCTGATGTCTCAGTAGCACTTCACACTGATACGCTAAATGAATATGGCTTTGTAGATGATACCAAAGACGCGATAAATGGTAGGACTATCCACACATTTCACACTGAAGGTGCTGGTGGTGGTCACGCCCCTGATATTATCAAGCTAGCTGGACTTCCAAACATATTACCAGCCTCAACCAACCCAACCTTGCCATTTACCGTAAATACCATAGAAGAGCATCTTGATATGCTAATGGTATGCCACCACTTAAGTAAAGATATTAAAGAAGATGTCGCTTTTGCTGATAGTAGGATTAGAAAAGAGACAATTGGGGCTGAAGATGTACTTCACGATATGGGCGTGATATCTATCACAAGTAGTGACTCTCAAGCTATGGGAAGAATTGGCGAAGTTGTATCAAGAACTTGGCAGATGGCTCATAAGATGAAGCTTCAACTTGGAAATTTAGAGGGCGATAGTGAATTTAGCGACAACAATAGAATCAAAAGATATGTAGCAAAATATACTATAAACCCTGCCATTGCAGCTGGAATTGATGAGTATGTAGGAAGTATAGAAGTTGGTAAAATAGCTGATTTGGTGCTTTGGGATCCAAAGAGCTTTGGAACTAAACCAAAGATGGTATTAAAAGCTGGATTTTGTGTTTTATCACAGATGGGCGACAGTAACGCATCTATCCCAACACCACAGCCTGTAATACACCGCAAAATGTATGGGGCGTATGGAGAAGCTCTTCACAAAACTTGCTACACTTTTATGTGCCAAATGGCAATTGATGATGGTGTTGCTAGTAAATACGGCCTAAGAAAGCAAATTCTACCTGTAAAAGGTGCTTCAACTGCTAAAAAAGCCGATATGAAGTTAAATAACGCCACACCAAAGATCGAAGTAGATCCTGAGACTTATGAAGTAACCGTAGATGGCAAGGTAGCCTATAGCGAGCCTTTGGATGAACTTCCGATGGCACAGTTATACTATATGTTTTAAGGAATGATATGATAGTAAAAACCATACTTGGCAATATCAAAAACTACGACTTAGATGGCAAAACTATAGACAGGGTAAATATCAGTCCTGATGATAGACTTAAGAAGATAGTTAGGCTAAAAAGTGATAGTGGGGTTGAGATAGGCATAAGCTTAGATGATGATGTGATTTTACATAATGGTGATATTCTTGCCAAAGATGAGAGAAGGGTTTTTGTGCTTAATTGTTTGCCACAAGAGGTTTTGATAATTAAGCCAAAAGATATCACCCAAATGGGCGTAGTGGCTCACTCTATAGGCAACAGACATATCCCAGCCATCTTTGAAAATGGCGAAATGATAATAGAAAATGACTATTTGATTGTAGAGTGGCTAGATGAGAGTAAAGTAGAGTATGAAGTAGCCAAAAAAGTGCTTCATCACCCACTCAAACATGCAAGCCACCACCACTGATAGATATGCTAAGTGATTTTTTATTTGATAGTGCATTTCCAAATGGTGGCTACTCTCATAGCTTTGGACTTGAGAGTTATATATCATGGGGAGATGTAAGTGGCGTTGATAGTTATCAAAAGTGGCTAGAGGCTTATATGCTTGGTATATTTGCCCCATCTGATGGGGCGGTTTATACTCTAGCTTGTGAATTTAAAGATAAACCACTAAGCCTACTTAAGCTAGCTAGAGCGGCAAATGCGTCTATTTCAAGCTTAGAAAACCATCAAGCAGCAATTATGATGGCTAGGGCGACTTTGAAAAATACTGAATTTATGCATGATGATACTCTAAAATGGTATAATAAAGTCGCTACGAATGACAAATTTGCCTCTCCAGCGATAGTTTTTGCACTACTTAGTGGTACTAATATGCTAGATCAATACGCCTATGCAACCATCAAAACCCTAACCCAAAACGCCACTAGAGCGATACCTCTAGCCTACAAAAAATCAAATGAGCTAATACACAAAAATGCAAATTTAGCCAAAATTTCAGCCCAAAAGGCAAATTTAGTCGCTAAAGATATCATAGATAAAGGCTTTTTTAGTCTAAACCATAGCTTTAAAATCTTTGCTTCACACCACGAGCTTGATATAGCAATGTTTAGCCACGAAAGCGTATCATTTAGACTTTTTATGAGTTAGTTGATTTAACTAACTCAAAAATTTCTCATAATTAATTAAAATTCGCTACAATTGCACCTAAAAAGGAGTGAAATGGATAGTATAAAATGCCCAAATTGTGGCAGTGTAATAAATATAGGTGATGAACTTAAAAAAGAGCTTCAAGGTGAGTTTAGCAAAAAATACGAAGAGTTAAAACAGAAGGAAAAATTAGCTTTTGATGAGCTTGAACTTCAAAAATCAAAACTCAAAGATGAGTTTGAAAAGCAAAAAATAATCCAACAAAGAGCCATTGATGAGCTAAACAGGCAAAAGAGTGAATTTGATGAAAAACTAAAAGCTGAAACTGCCAAAGCCTTAAATGCTCAAAAACTTACTCTTCAAAACGAAATCAAAGCCAAACTTGAAGATGAAAACTCTCTTAAATTTGAAGCGATGAAAAACGAACTTGCCGAAAAATCCAAAAAAATATCTGAATTTAACAAACTTAGTGCTGAATTTGAAATCTTAAAAAGTCAAAATGAAAACCTAAAAAGCGAATACGAGGCCAAAGCTCAAAAAGAGATCTCAATTCGCCTAAAAGAGGCTAGAGATGCAATCTCAAAAGAGATAAACGAACAAAATGAACTCAAAATCAAACAGGCCAACGATGAAAAAGAGAAGCTTCTAAAAGAGATAAATGAGCTAAAGCGTCGTGCAGAAGTTGGCTCACAACAGCTACAAGGCGAGGTGATGGAAGTGGCAATTGAGGAGTACTTAAGGGCAAGTTTTCCATTTGATGAGATTGAAGAGATCAAAAAAGGGGTCAATGGGGCGGATTGTTTGCAAATTATCAATACCAAAGACAAACGCAGTTGTGGAAAGATTTTGTATGAGAGCAAACGTACGAAAGCCTTTGGCGGTGACTGGATAGAAAAGTTCAAAAACGATATGAGAGAGGCTGGAGCGGACGCTGGGATTTTGGTAACGCAAACTATGCCAAAAGAGCTTGAGAGAATGGGGCTGTTAAACGGCGTTTGGGTCTGTGATTTTAGCGAATTTAAGGGACTTTGTGCGGTGATAAGGCAGGGTGTGATCGATATTTCGTATGCAAATTTAGCCAACCAAAACAAAGACTCAAAAATGCAAATGCTTTATAGTTATTTGGTTTCAAATGAGTTTAAAATGCAAGTTGAGGGCGTTGTGAGTGCGTTTGTGAGTATGCAACAAAGCTTAATAAAAGAGCAAAATGCGATGAGAAAAATCTGGAAAGATAGAGAGGTTCTCATCAACAAAGCTAGAGACAACGCCATTGCAATGCACTCAAGCATTAGAGGGATTGCTGGAAACGCTATAGCCGATATTCAAACGCTAGAACTTGGTTACGATGGCGAGTAGTAGCGTATTTGCTAAGATGGATGAGTGGAGCAAAACCTCTACCCCGTTTGTCGCGATTATTGGCTATGATGATGATTTAGGCGTAGCTTGTGAATTAAAAGACACGGATAAATTTGGGATAAAATTTAGGATAAATTTATGTGATGATGAGATTTTTGGGCTAAATTTAAGGGTAAATTCAGATGATAAAATTTACAATAAATGCTCTAAATTTGCTAGTAAATTACAAATCTCAAAATTGCCCCCAACTTACTTTTTAAAAACCTTCCCACCTAGTTTTGATGAGTATCAAAAAGCCTTTGATAGGGTGATAAAGTATATAAAAAAAGGCGATGCGTATTTGCTAAATCTCTGCTTTGAGACAAAGCTTAATCTCTCTTTAAGTTTGGATGAAATTTTTGAGTATTCAAATGCAAATTTGGTGCTAAAATACAAAGATGAGTTTGTTTGCTTTAGCCCTGAGGTTTTTGTGATTATAGACGGTGGCAAGATATCGGCGTATCCGATGAAAGGCACGATCGACGCGAGTATTAAAGACGCTAAAAACGCCTTGCTTAATAACCCAAAAGAGTTTAGCGAACAAGCGATGATGACTGATTTGATGAGAAACGATCTCTCAATCGTTGGTGATGATACTAGAGTTGAAAAGTTTCGCTATTTTAGCAAAATTCGCACCAAAAACTCACAAATTTATCAGACAAGCTCTAAAATTACAAGCCAATTAAAGCTTGAATTTATGGGAAATTTGGGCCAAATTTTTAAAGCCTTGCTTCCAGCTGGTTCAATTACTGGCACGCCAAAGCCAAGGGTTGCACAAATCATCAAAGAGTGCGAAACCTCACCAAGGGGATTTTTTAGTGGGGTATTTGTCTATTTTGATGGGAAAGTTTGCGTGAGTTTTGTATTAATTCGCTTTGTAGGTGTGTGTGCTGGTAAAATGCACTTTAAAAGTGGCGGTGGGCTAACTGCTGAAAGTGATCTAAAAAAGGAGTATGATGAGCTTAGACAAAAAGTCTATTTTACTTTTTGAGACGATAAAGATAGAGAAGTCTCGTGCTATAAATTTGAGATTTCACAAGTGGCGAATAGAGTTTAGCTTAACGGATTTTGGAAGCGAGATTAAGTTTGATTTGGATAAAATGATTGAGGCTGAACTGGTTAAATTTATGAGTTTAAATACTCTATATTTGGGGATTTTATAAGCAAAGCTAATCTATAACGCTTTGGGTGAGTTTGAGTTTTGCGAAATATCGCCATACACTCTTAGAAATTTTCATTCGTTTAAACTTATAAATATAGATTTTAGTTATGGCAAGAAATTTATTGATAGAAGTTCTATTGATAGGGTGTTTGCAAAGAGGCAAAATTGCGATGAAATTTTGATGATTAAAGATGGCTTACTAACCGATACAAGCATTGCAAATATCGCTATTTTTGATGGGAGCAAGTGGCTAACGCCAAAATACCCGCTTCTAAAAGGCACAACTCGCCAAAGACTGCTAGAGTGCGGACTTTTAGAAGAAGCGAGTATTAGCGTGGATATGCTAAAATTTGAACGCAAATTTGCTGTGATGAATGCGGTGATGGGATTTAGGGAGATTGACGGGGTTAAATTTGAATATTAAAATGCAATACTTCTCTTTGATGCTAAATTTAAAGAGTGATTTTTAATTAAACTTACAAAAAAGCAAAATTTATAGATAAAATAGTTAGAAATATACACATTATCTAATAAATTAACAATAAAAATAAAATTTTACAATTGAAATTATTTTTGCCTCAAGACAACCTAACCTCTATTAAAGTAGCAATAAATTATGATTACAAGGATGAAAAACAAATATATTATCCGTTTAAGAATTCAAGAAGCTAAATTTAGAGAAATTTTGAAGTACTTTTGTTTAGATATAAAAAGCAACAAAAATAGCTAAAATTTGTAATATTTCAAGGAATACCACAAACAAAATCA
>JALFKC010000017.1 GCA_022775765.1 Campylobacter sp.
CTATGCTCTTGGTATGGTAGATGATAGAAATAGAATAAAAATAGATAAATCTAGGGTAGGAATTACCCAAAGTTACGCTTGTAAAGATAGCACTAGTGGGGTGTCAAAGTATGGTAACATACTTGATACTATCTATCTATCGTTGAAGCAAGAAGCCTAGCCATCTTTAGTGGTTGGGTGATTCACACTCTTAGTTATCAAGTTTATTTAAAGAAACTTTTATGTTGTCAAATTTATTTGGTACAAATCAGCCTTTTCTTGAGTTTTTCTCATCAATGCCGCTTATGCCCTCTCTGCGTCTTAGTTCATCATAAATTTGTGATGGATGGATACCGTGCAAGCAAAGTGCTACTAGCATATGAAAAATAAGATCTGCCCCCTCATAAACTGCGTCATATTTTGGGTCGCCCTTTTTGTGTTCGCCAAAGCTCTCTTTGTTAAACTCAGAGTAAATTTTTGCCTTGCTTAGATCTTTGCACGCAAACGCAAACTCACCAGCTTCTTCGCAGATTTTTTTAAGAATAGAGTTTTCGCCTTTGCTAAAAAGCTTGGCAACATATGATGTATTTGGGTCGCCGTTTAGTTTTCTATCCAAAATCGTGTGATAAATTTGATCGATTATTTGGTAGTTTGGTGGCGTAACTAGCGAATTTACTTCATTTAAATCTCCGCTACTTTCACTCATCAAACTTTTAAAAAAACAGGTTTTATTGCCTGTATGACACGCCACACCATTTTGTTTAACCTTTAGCAAAATCGTATCGTTGTCGCAATCTAATATAATATCTACTATTTCTTGGGTATGTCCGCTTTGTTCGCCCTTTTTCCATATGGAATTTCGGCTTCTTGAGTAGTAGTGTGCGAAGCCTGTTTTTAGGGTGAGATTAAGAGCGTTTTCATCCATATATGCAAGCATTAGCACTTCATTAGTTGCTGCGTCTTGGGCGATGGCGGGGACTAGCCCGCCTGATTTTGCAAAGTCTATTTTGATATTCATTGTTCTGTAGGCGTTGTAGTTATCGCACTTTGCTTAGCCTTGTCTTTGGTATCAACCCAGATATTTGGCACAGCTCCGCCTGGAGTTAGGAAAATTTTAGCGTCTTTATTCTCTTTAAGTGCTTCGTTAAATTTAGCCTGAGTTTCAATCTGTTTTAAGCTTAGAATATTATTATCAAGGCTTTTTGCAATCTCTGTGTTAGCATACGCAGAAGCGTCAGCTTCAATTTTGACTGCGTCAGCTCTACCTTGAGCTTCGATTTTGATAGCCTTTGCAGTTCCTTCTGCAAGAGCAGCTTTTTTGAGTGCTTCTTGGTTAGCTCTTTCGACTTCGTATTTAGTTCTTTCAGCCTCTTGTTTGGCGATTTGAACTCTTTCGATTTGATCTTTTATCCTTTCAGGCAAAATAATCTCTCTTAGTTGCACCGCAATTAGCTCAACTGGTTGATTTGGTTGGCTTTCTATAGCTTTTCTCATCTCTCTATCTATTTCATCGGCTATCTCATTTCGTTTGATAGGAAGCTCTTCAGCTGTGTATCTTCCTACAACCGTTCTAGCGATATCTTTGACATATGGATCAATGATTTTGTTTTCCCAGCTAAAGCCCCATTGAGCGATAGTGCTAGCGGTGTTTTTTTGATTGAGTTTGTATTGAATTGTGATATCTATATCTACATCAAGGTTTCTTGCGTCTTTGACTCTTATAGGGTTTTTGCGAATGATGCCACTATGAGTAGCTTGAGTGACGATCTCGCCTCTATCTTCGCCAGAGGTGTAGTTCATAATCCTAACTCTAGTATCAACTATCATAATCTTTTGAAAGCCCGGTATAAAGAAGTGAAATCCAGGAAGTAGTGGGTCTTCTTCATATTTACCAAGGTTTGATTTGATTCCTACTTCGCCTGAGTTTACTATTGCAAATGGTTTGGCAAATACAAGCAAAAGCACAATAATAATTAGTGAATATATGAGTGCACTAAATTTGCCAAAACCATTAAAATTTCCGAGATTAAAATTATCAAAGTTGAAATTTTTCCTGTTTTTTCCGCCATCACCACCGGAATTATTTTGTCTGTTGTTATTTTTATTAAAATAATCATTCAAATCAGCAGGCATTCTCTCTCCTAGATATAAGTTAAGCTTGATGCGTATTTAGGGTTTTTGCCCATTACTGTGTCAAAATATGCTGTTTGAAGCTTTTTGCTGATTTCGCCAACTTTGCCACTGCCTATTTCTCTACCATCTACATTGCCAATAGGAGTAACTTCAGCCGCAGTTCCAGTAAAAAACGCCTCATCAGCGGTATAAACTTCATCTCTAGTTATTCTTTGTCTAAGAACTGTGTAGCCAAGATCTTTAGCTAGATCAATTACGGTTTGTTGAGTGACAGACTCAAGGCTTGTATCGTTTGGTGGAGTTATGATAACGCCATTTCTTACGATAAAGAAACACTCGCCACTTCCCTCGGCTATAAAACCATTGCCATCAAGAAGTAGTGCTTCATCATACCCTGCATTTTGTGCTTCAAAATTTGCCATTTGAGAGTTGAAGTAGTTTGCACTTGATTTTGCCTTTGCCATCATAGAGTTTGGAGCTGGTTTTGCCCAAGATGAAATTTTGACTTTTATGCCATTTTCAAGAGCTTCATTTCCCATATATGCACCCCATTGCCACGCAGCGATTGCGACTTGAGTAGGTGAGCCAAGGTGTGAAACGCCCATTGAGCCATATCCTAAAAATACCAGTGGTCTAATATAAACTGTGTCTGTAAAATCATTACTTTTTAAAACATCAACTTGAGCTTTGCAAAGCTCGTCAAGCGAGTAAGGAAGTTCGATCAAACAAGCCTTTGCTGAGTTCATTAATCTTTTTGTATGCTCTTTGAGTTTAAAAATTGCCAAGCCTTTTGGAGTTTGGTAAGCTCTAAGTCCTTCAAAAACCGCGTTGCCATAGTGTAATGAGTGAGTTAAAACATGAACTTTAGCTTCATTCCAAGGGATGATTTTGCCATCCATCCAGATATTTTTTGCTTCTGTAACTTTTGCCATCTTTATTGCCTTTCATAAATTATAAATTTGGGTATTTTATCCAAAAAAAGATTAAAATTAAATGACATTTCAAATTTTTTCTTAAATTTAGCTTTTGTAAGTTACAAAAATTATTAAATAAAAAATCGATACTATAAATAAAACTAGGCTCAAAATTTAACTTAAGCCTTATCAAAAGATCTTTAAACTATGATTACAAAGATGAAAAACAAGTATATTATCCGTTCTAGAATTTCAGAGAATAAATTTAGAGAAATTTTGAAGTATTTTTGTTTTTAGATGTAGGAGCAATAAAAATATCAATTTAACAGGTATTTCAGACTTATGCCTTATAATGTGGCTTTTTTAACATCTATTTTTGTAAATACTTAGAAATATAGGTTGCTTTATAGTTTCCCTACCTCTTTTTAGTTTAGTTTTATCTCCTTTAATTCTAGTGGCTCCAAAACAAGCGTAACACTTTGCAAAGCAAAAATGTTTCTTTAGAAAGTAGCTCTCATCTATTTTTATATGACCTGTTAAGTTATCAAATTTATCCATTTGATACTCATATATAGTTTGTCTAAAAATAGAAAAATATCTGTTTATAGTAGTCCAGAAAGGGTTTTTATAAATGATAAAAATATAACTATGTTAGACTACTATCTTGAAGTATATAAAAACAGCACCAATGAAGATGAAAAAGAGGATATAAGAAAGTATAGACTAGATGAGATAGATAAGCAGTTAAAAGACAAAAATAGTTAATGTAACCAAATTGCTACTAAATAGATATAATTTTAGAATATTTTAAGTTTATACTAGTATAATTTTGAGAATGATTATAAAAAAGGATAGTCGTGAGAATTTTAAAAAAACTAAGAAAATTTATCATAGCTATTGTTGTATTGGTGTTAATTTACTTAACGCCTATGTTTTTACTCTTTTTAGAAGAAAAATCTATGATTGATGAGATGAAAAGTGACTTGATAAATTATGAACTAAACTATCTTACTAAAATGTATGAGTTAAGAAGTGAAATTTATGGCGAAACAAATTCAAATTTAGATGAAATTTTGCAAAGAGAAAA
>JALFKC010000018.1 GCA_022775765.1 Campylobacter sp.
AGATACTAATAAAGAAAGTATTAGTTTTAAATATGATGGAGTATTTAATAAAGATCTAGTAATTAACTATAAAACTAATAGTAGTAATGAAGTAAAAACTATAACTATTCAAAACCAAAGCAATATCTACTCTGCTATAGAGACAATACAATTAGATGATAATAGCTTTATATCATCTAACCAAATAAATAAAATAATACAGGATCTAAACTCATATGGCGATGATAAAGGATTAAACTTAAATTTCAACAGCGAGTTTAAAAATAATGATATTATGCAGATATATAATGGTTAAAGTATAGGTCTATAATGGTTATGGGTATGTTAAAAATAACTAAAACAAAATAACAATAAAAGTATATTTTAAGATATGCTCTGATAAAATGCTTTTAATATAAATATTTAGTTTTAGTTTATTAAAAGTCTAAATTTATAAAAGGTAGAAAATGCAAGCAGAACAAGAAAAGCCTATTTTTATAATGCAAAGAAAAAAATCGCTTATAATTATTTTATACTATATATTTGCTATTCTTTGGGATTTAGCTACAGCGTTTATCTGCATAATCTTTATGACTTTAGATAATATTATTCCAAATATTATTGGTTTAATATTTTTGATTTTCTTACCATATATGTTTTTTTGTGGATTTGATATAAAAGAAGTTGTTTGTTATGAAGATTATTTACTAGTTAAAAGAACTTTATGTTCTAAAAAGTTTTTTTATACCGATATAAAAGATTACTGGTTATTTCGTAGTATTATAAACAATAATATCGTATTAAGATTTAAGAAATTTAGATTCGGAGTGCATATAAATAAAAATATGTTTAACAAAGATGATTTTATAAAATTTATTCAATTTTTAGAACAAAATAAAATTAATAAATTAAATTACATAAATTAACAAAGGATTCAAAATGGCAGGATATGCATATATTAGGGATAATAATGGAACCAAAGAAGGTATTGTTTTTGATAAAGATAGTGGTAAAAAAAAATTGCTTTATCTGGATTTAGTGGATATTTAGCTATCTCTGGAGGAATAATAAACGAGGGTTTAAAAGCTGCTGGAGCGGTTACTAAAGGAACTGCCATTGGAAAAATTTATGCTATAACAGACGGCATTATATCTGGTGTTTTTGACAAACAAGGCAATCCAGATAAAAGTATGAATGATGTTGTAGGAACTGCTGCAACTGCTATACTAATGGGTGAAGCTGGTGCTGCAGCTGGGTCATTTTTTGGTCCTATCGGTGCCGTTGTAGGTGGAGTAGTTGGCTCAGTTGGTGGTGCGATTTGGGGTGAAGATTTTTACGAAGGCGGGATATCTGCAATGTCAAAAGCTATGGATTTAGCTGATGAGATATCAGACTCATTGAGTGATTATTTAAATGGTGTTTTTGCAGATGACTCTCTTCCACCTTTCCACGACAACAAAGCAACTATCCCAGACGATTATTTCTTTCCAAACATTTTCCCCCAAGTCTACGACCCCCTTACCCTTGACCTTAATAATGACGGTAAGATATCCACTCTAAATTTAAGCGATGGAGTATATTTTGACCACAACAAAGATGGTGTAGCATTTAAAACAAGTTGGATAGGAAAAGAAGATGGCATTTTAGTATTAGATAAAAACTCAAATAATCAAATAGATGATGGAAACGAACTCTTTGGAAATTTCACCAAGATAGAAGAGTCTAAATTTGCTATAAATGGTTATCGCGCCTTAGCTATGCAAGATAGTAATAATGACGGAAAGATAGACTCTCTTGATGAAAATTTCTCTAAACTTAAAATTTGGCAAGATTTAAATGAAGATGGTATCTCTCAAAGCAATGAGTTAAGAACATTAAAAGAACATGGTATTAAATCCATATCTTTAAATTTTTCCAAACCAACAAATAGTGATGATATCTTAACAGATAGTTCTGATAGTTTAAATAATTTAAACAATAACTCAAATTCTACAAATAACCCAAGCTCTAAAAACGATAATAAAGCTACTCTAATATCACACTTTACAAGAGATGATAACACTACTTCATTAGTGGCTGATATAGACCTAAAGGTTGATACTATAAACTCTACACATTTAGATAACCCAAAAGAACTAACTACAGAGCAAATTCTAAAACCAAACATAAAAGGTCAAGGCTTTTTAAAAGATTTAAATGTATCAGCTGCTATGTCAGAAACACTAAACAATATGCTTGATAACTATTCAAGCCTAAAGACTAGACAAGAACAAGTTAATATGCTACCATCTTTAATAGATGAGTGGGTAAAAACTAATATAGACATAAACAACTACTCTTTAAATAAAGCTGTCATAAGTAAAACTACAACTACAAATACTAAGATAATAGATATCTTAGATGAGC
>JALFKC010000024.1 GCA_022775765.1 Campylobacter sp.
ACGCCAAAAAGTCCCAAAATAAGTCCGCAAATAATGCCACCACCACCGATAACTAGCCCCTGAGCAAAAAAGCTATTTTTTATCTCACGCTTGCTTGCCCCAAGTGCTAAAAGCAAGGCTATTTCGCTGCGGCGGTTCATAACTGTCATCAAAAGCGAGCTAATAATATTTAAGCTAGCTACCAAAATAATAAGCATCAGCACGATAAAAAGCGCTCTTTTTTCAAGCTCTAAGGCAGAAAAAAAGTTGCCATTTTGCTCCCACCAGCCAATCGCTGTAAAGCTTGGAGGCAAAAAGCTACTTATCGCCTTGATATCATCAAATGGCTTTGATGAATAGACATGAATGCCATCATATGTATTTGGTGCGTAGCCAAGCACTCTAGCAAGATCATTGATATCAGTGTAAATATAGGTTTTGTCATAGGCAATAAGTCCTGAGGTAAAATCCGCTCTTAACTCAAATCTCTTCATTTTTGGCACCAACGCAAATCCAGCTTGATCGCCTTTTGTGAATATTAGAGTGATTTTTTCGCCATTTTGAGCCATAAATTCATCTTTTAGTCCGCTTCCTATCATCACACCAAAATTCGTCAAATTTGCGTCTTTTAGACCATCTTTGACAACTGAATTTATCTGAATTTCGTGCATGGTATCCACACCAAATACTAGCCCACCCTCTAATTTATCCCCACTTCTTGAGATGACTTGAGAGCTGATATAGGGGCTAAATTTAAGATTTGGGAAATTTTCTCTTAGAGAGTTTAAAACCTTATCATCCAAAGAGCCTTTAAAATGTGCATAAATGGTGATAGGATAGTTCATTGTAAAGAGTTTTCTCTCAAACTCTTTGTCAAAACCATTCATTATCGCCATTGCGACGATTAATACCATCAACCCAATGCCAACCCCCAAAAATGCAAGAATTGCACAAAGGGTGATAAAGGGCTGAGAGCGATCAAATCTCAGGTATTTAAAAAGTAGATATTTTACCAAACTTAGCCTTTATTATCTAGCAAATGGGCCTTTTTTGGGACCGCTTTTGCCGTGACACTCTTTGTATTTTTTGCCACTTCCACAAGGGCAAGGCTCGTTTCTACCAACTTTTCTAACCTTTTGTTCTGGGTTAGGATTAGGCAGATTTTCAGCCTTATTTGAGCTATTTTTGTTGATGAGTTTGCTCTGCTTTTCTAGTTCTAGGGCAGCTCTTTTTTGATACTCTTCATACGCTCTTTGTTCAGCCTCAACCTCTTCTTTGGTTTTAAATCTAAATCCTTGAATAGCTCTAATGCTATCTCGCTTCAATCTATCGACTAATTCCATAAAAAGATTATAACTATCTTTTTTATACTCAGTTAGTGGGTCTTTGTGATTATAACCTCTAAGTCCGATACCGGTTTTTAGCACATCCATTTGATAAAGGTGCTCTCTCCAGTCCCTATCCACGACTTGAAGATACATAATTTTTTCTATATTTTTGCGTTGATTATCATCTATTACTGAGACCTTTTCATCATAGCTTTTTTTGAGTTTTACAACTAGCAGATCAACAAGTTCCGCATAATCTTTAGCCTCGTTTAGCTCATCGATATTTAAGCTTTCACCAATATCATTTTGCAAATAAGAGGCTATTTTTTCGTAGTCAAATTCCTCTTTTACACTCTCTTCTTCTATGTCAAAATTTGCTAGTAACTGCCTAACATAAGAGATTCTATTCTCATCAATTTTATCTTTTAGGTCAAATTCTGGATCAAGAAGTTCGTTTCTATATCTATAGATAGTTTTTCTCTGTTCGTTTGCCACATCGTCGTATTCAAGGATGTATTTACGGCTTTCAAAATGCAAGCTCTCAACCTTTTTCTGTGCGTTTTCAACCGACCTAGTAACAAGTTTTGATTCAATACTTTCACCCTCTTTTATGCCAAGGCGTTCCATTATCCCTTTTATCTTATCGCTTCCAAAAATTCTAAGCAAATTATCCTCTAAACTTAAGAAAAATCTACTCTCTCCAGGATCTCCTTGACGCCCTGCACGACCGCGAAGTTGATTGTCTATACGTCTACTTTCGTGCCTTTCAGTTCCTATGATATAAAGTCCACCAAGAGCCTTAACTTCATCATTTATTCTAATATCAACGCCGCGCCCAGCCATATTTGTTGCGATAGTAACCGCACCTTTTACGCCAGCTTCAGCGATAATCTGGGCTTCTTTTTCGTGGTTTTTAGCATTTAATACAGAGTGAGCGATTCTTTCTTTTACCAAAAGTTCGTGAAGTTTTTCACTCTTTTCGATTGAAGCAGTTCCTACAAGCACCGGCTGACCTTTAGCGTTAGCCCTTTTTATCTCAGCAATAACCGCGTCAAATTTCTCTTTTTCGGTTTTGTAAATAAGGTCATTATGATCTACTCTTGCAATAGGGACATTTGTAGGGATTGAGATAACATCAAGTCCATAAATTTGGCTAAATTCAGTCGCTTCAGTTTGAGCAGTTCCTGTCATTCCAGCTAACTTGTCATAAAGTCTAAAGTAGTTTTGAAAAGTTATATCAGCCAAAGTTTGGCTCTCCTCTTGGATTTTCACCCCCTCTTTTGCCTCTAGGGCTTGGTGAAGCCCTTCGCTAAAACGCCTTCCTTCGCTAAGACGGCCAGTAAATTCATCCACAATGACAACTTGTCCATCTTTTACCACATAATGCACATCTTTTTCAAAAAGATAATTTGCTTTTAAAGCTTGATCCAAATAGTGGCTAAGCACCGCATTTTCAAGGCTGTAGAGATTATCCACACCAAAAAGCTTCTCAGCCTTACTGATACCCTCTTCAGTTGGCAAAATTGTGCGGTTTTTCTCATCTACTACAAAATCCCCTGTTGGCTTTGAGTTTGGATCCATAATATCGGCTGGCTCGCCCCTTTTGAGCTGTTTTGCAACTTCGTTTGCTTTTATATACCCATCAAGTGTTTTATTAGTTGGACCAGATATGATAAGTGGCGTTCTAGCCTCGTCTATCAAAATACTATCAACTTCATCTACTATTACAAAATTGTGCTCTCTTTGGACCTTTTCTTCTATACTAAATTTCATATTATCTCTTAGATAATCAAAGCCAAATTCATTGTTTGTGCCGTATGTGATATCGCAGTTATACGCCTCTTTTCTAGCTGTATCGTCATATTGACCGCTTAAAATAACGCCTGTGCTAAGTCCCAAAAAATTATAAATTTCACTCATCTGAGTAGCGTCACGCTTAGCTAGGTAGTCATTAACCGTAACCACATGTACGCCTTTTCCACTCATTGCATTTAACACCACCGGCAAAGACGCTACGAGTGTTTTACCCTCGCCTGTTTTCATCTCTGCGATATTGCCATCGTGAAGCACCATTCCACCGATTAATTGCACATCAAAATGTCTCATTCCAAGGACTCTTGTGCTAGTCTCTTTGACTATTGCAAATACATCATAAAGCACTTCATCAAGGGTCTTATCCCCGCTTTGCACATAAGCTTTTAACGAGTTAAAAGTCTCTTTTAGCTCATCATCACTCATAGCCTTGTATCTGTCAGCCAAAGCGTTGATATTGGCTACTTTTTTGATATATTGTTTGAGAATTCTGTCATTTTGCGTCCCAAAAATCTGACCTAGTAAATTTTTAATCATAAAACACCTTTAAAATTTTTAACTTGTAATTCTACCATATATTAGATTATATTAAATTAAAGTTGTTAGAATTTAGCCAAATTTATACAAGGATTAGATATGAGAATTTTAATTTTTAGCCTATTTTTCGCTCTGTTTTCATTTGCAAATGAGCTTAATTTTGACTCTTTGCAAGGTAAATTTACTCAAATTATCAAAAGCAAAGACTCAAGCATAGAATATAGTGGAACTTTTACGCTTCAAAATCTAGGTGAACAAAAAGCCTTATGGAACTATTTTAAACCAAACCCAAAAACTGTATATTTTAGCTCTAGCAAAGTCACTATAATCGAACCTGATTTAGAACAAGTCATCATAACCAAACTTGATAAAACTCCAAATTTAACTGTGATTTTAAATAACGCCCAAAAAACTGGCGAAGATGGTATTTACAAGGCTAAATTTGATGATACGATTTATACTATAAAATTTAGCAACTCTTTACCACAAAATATATACTATACTGATAAGCTTGATAATGAAGTTAGTATAAATTTAAGCGAAGTTTCTAAAAATTTAGCTATCGATGCTAGCATTTTTGAGCCAAATATACCATCAAATTTTGATATTATCAATCAATAAAACTAATCAAAACGCATAAAAGAGCTGTTTTCATAAAACTCTTTTATGCTCTTATCGCTTACGCACACTCTTTTTAAAAAGCCATAAAAACTCTCATATCTATCATAAATAAGGTCTAAATTTTTTGGTTCGCTACTCCTTGAAATCGCTACATATAATTGACCACTTGCAAAAATTTTGCTAATATCACAAACTAGCGAATTAATACTCATTCCTTGGGATTTATGGATGGTTAGAGCGTAAGCAAGCTTGAGTGGAAACTGATAAAAACTGCATAAAATCTCCTCTTTTAACTCGCCATCTATCTCTTTGAAATGGCTTAGATTATACGAATATCTAAAAACTTCGGTAATCTCACCACTACTTTTTTGCACGAAAATACTCTCAATACCGCCATCATTTAGCATATTAATATCTACGATAGCACCGGTTTCACCATTGTAAAATTCATCCTTTTTATTAATAGTAAATATCACCTTAGCACCGATTTTAAACTTAAATTCATCCTTATCACTTAGAGTTTTTAGCCACTGAGTGATTTTCTCATCAGCCTTAAAATCGCTAATATTTGCTAGCGTGTTAAAAAGCCTTGAATTAAGGCGATCTAGCATAGCTTCATTAGTTGCATTAGCTGGGGCATTTGTGCTAAAAAGCAGAGTTTTATTCTCTGAAATTTGAGAGTTTTTTTGAATAAATTTATAAAAATACTCAGCAGTTTCTTTGGTGATATCCCCAACTCTAAGACGCGATAGATATGAGTTAAACTCCCCATCAATGCTTCTTTTTGAGTTTAAAATCTCAATATTTGTAAAATTTAAACTAGCCCAAGTTGATGAAAGAAATGCAAAACGGTTGTCGATTAGCTCTTTAATGTTTTTTTCAGGCTTAATAATCGGCGAGAGTTGATAAAAATCCCCCAAAACTAACACTTTGCCACTAAATCCAAGCGAGTTTAATCTATACCCTATCATATCAAAAAGATACCCACTCACCATAGAGATCTCATCTATTACAATCAAGTCAAGCTTTTGGATGATAAACTTTAGCTCTTTGAGGTGTAATTTTTGGGATTTGAGCTTATCAAAATCCACAAGCTCTCTTAAATCCTTGCAAAATCCAAATCCAAAAAATGAGTGCAGAGTAACCCCACCAATCCCAACCGCACTTATTCCAGTGCTTCCAAGAGTGATGACTTTTTTGCCACTATCTTTGTAGTGCTGGATGATAAATTTAGCCACAAAACTCTTACCAACGCCACCGCCCCCTGTTAAGAAAACATTTTGAGTTTTTAGTAAATTTAGTATTTTTTCAAACATATTTAACCATCAAAATACACTCATCAAACTAGCTCTATTTAAAAGTAGTCTTGATTTGTCTATATTAGAGTTGTCTTTGCCAACTTCAAGCGTCGTAATGGCAGTTGAAGCGATTAATGCTCGCCCACCATCTTTTGTCTTAAGCCCCCAAATACTGTGTGTTACGCTAACTTCGCCATCAACTATACCAGTATAAAGCATTACATGACCTGGCAAATATATCACGCTTTTGTATGGAATACCTTGATTTTTGATAACTTCTAGTTTTTGGTCGCTACTTAAACCTCTTAAATTTATAGTTTTGCCAAAATTTGCCTGAGCTTTGGAATTTCTTGGAAGCCAGATACCAAAAGCAGCAAGAAAGTCTTTGGTAAATAGCGAACAATCCCTATAAAATCCCCAACCACCCCAGCCATATGGCTGAAAAAGCTGAGAGCTAATGATCTCTTGGATATTTTCATCATTTAAGATTGCAGGCCAAACTCTAGCGTCTGTTTTTGGAATCTTATAAAAAATTTTACCAGTTTTAGTAAGGATTTCACCATAATAAAACTCATCATCAAACGCGGTAAATTTTAGTAAATTTCCACTTCTTGCATTTGAGATAAACTCATCATCAAGCGAAAGCAGATCGCTTTGGTCTCTAAGAATTACTATAAAATTTGAGTTTTTAAACTCTAACTCTTGGCTTAGCGTGGTAAATGCGATATCTCTTGCATTTACCCAACCCCAAACCGTATCGCTTCTTACAAACGCCCACTCTTTATCTAGGCTAAGGTGAGAGACAAAAATAGGCTGATTTATCGCTAAAATAGAGTTTGATAGCTCGTCAAATGGATAACCACTATTTGGATTATTAGGATCTTTGAAAAACGGCTCATAGGTTGGCAAGTTTCTAAGCTCAGTGTTGGCGATGGTGATAGCATTTTTGCTAAGTTTTTTGTAAGAATTTATGTCAGTATTTTTGATTAAAGCCTCTAAAAACTCGCTTGAATAGCGTCTTTTATCATCCCCATAATACACACCTTTTGCGTAGTTTAATCCCCAAAACGTCTCTTTTTGCGGTGAATATTTTACACCCTCCCACGGTGCAAAATAGTAGTTCATAAACTCATCTTTTTTGCTAGCGTCATTTGGCTCTATGCTTTGCAAAACAGCTGCGTCTTGCTTGAGATCTGGCTTTAAAGTGGTATTTGAACTATGAATTTCAGAAGTTTTTTGCGAACACCCAACCAAAAACAAAATCAATAATGCATATAAAAAATTTCTCAATCTTATCCTTAAATTTATATAAAACTTGGTGCGTCATTTGAAAATAGTATCAAATCACCCGCTTTTGTATTTTTGCCTAAAAACTCTACTAATTTGGACTTATCTTTTAAAATAGTTAGTTTATCTTTAGAAATAACACTTGCAAAAATTTCCCTATTTAGCTCGCCTGTAACTACCACAACATCAAAAATTTCATCTATTTTTTTGGCTAAAATTTCATTGTCCTCTTTGGTGCTCTCAACAATTCCTGGGGTAATTATGGCCTTTCTACCGCCAAATTTAGCCGCCAAATCATAACTTTTTAGCATACCTTTTAGGTTGCCATTAAAACTATCATCGATAATAATTTTGCCACCATTATCAATTCGCTCTAGCCTGTGTGGAGGGTTTTTGAGCTTTAAAAGAGTTTGTTTGATCTTTTCATCACTAACACCAAGGTATCTTGCCGCCATTATACAAACGCTTAAATTTTGAGCGTTAAACTCACCTAAAATATTAGCCCTAAACTCAAATCCATCAAGGCTAAACTCAAGCCCGTCAAGGTCGCTTTTTATCTCTTTGATATGAGAGTCATAAATAGTGATTTTATCGCTACTTTGCAAATTTGAACTGCTATGAATGAAGGCTTTTTTAAGGCGAGAACTTTGCAAAATCTCAAGCTTGGTATTTCTGATATTTTCTACAGTTTTAAAATACTCAATGTGCTGGCTTCCTATCTCGCCAACAATGACTATTTGCGGATTTAAAAGCTTAGTAATTTCTAAAATATCACCGCTTTTTCTAGCCCCAGATTCAGCGATATAAATCTTGGTGTTTGATGGCAAATCATCATTGATATCTTTGATAATTCCTGCGTAGGTATTAACGCTTCTTGGGGTTTTGTAGGTGATAAAATCATCTTTTAAAAGCTCAAAAAGGAAGTTTTTGATACTAGTTTTGCCATAGCTTGCAGTGATTTGGATAATTGTTAAATTATTAAATGAATTTAGCTTTTTAATAGCACTTTTTTTAAAAAGAGTAAATTTATACTTTTCATAAACATAGCTAATCAAAAATGAGATAAAAAGTGGCAAAAATAGCGGTGAAATCCTAGCTTTATTGGCTAATACAAAATCCAAAAATAGAGTGACAAGTATTAAAATCACAAAAAATGTTTTAACTCTTGGGGTAAAAACTAGCTTTTTATCAAGATTTTTTTGCCAAAAAAACAGAGCCACAATATATATAATCCCAACAAAAAGCGTTAAATTTGGCAATAAAAATGAAAATGCAAAATAGCAAATTATTGGAATGATGGCAAAATATAGATGCCAAAGTGGCTTAGTATAGTGAAAAAGTATTCTTTCAAATTTATATGAAAAAAACTGAAGTGAAGTTATAAGATAATATCCAAGCCCAAAAACAAAGAGTAAATTTGATAAATTCCCTATCATTTCTCACTCTTTTTTGATAAATCTTTTGTGATTTCACTACTATAAATTTCACTAAATTTTGGAAGTTTTCCGATATCTTCATCACCATAATTTACCTTTATACCGCCAATAATCTCTGGTTTTTTATCTTTTTTGATCTCATCTAAAGATAGAATTTGATTTTGTAATATCTCTTTGTTTGGCTCATCAACTTTTTCACCATCCAAGTAATCACTCTCAAAAGTTTTTAGCTCTAAATCATCTTTATCTTCAATATCGCTAGATTGCAGATTTGGCTCGACTAAAATTTCATTTGATTTTGAAACATCTGTATTTTCTTGTAAATTCTCTAATTTTACAAATACATTGTCATTAGAATTTATCTCATTTTTTAAATTAAAATCAGTGATATCGTCTGAAATTTGAGAATTATCAGTTAAATTTTCATCTAAAATATTGTGGGTGTTTTCATTTTTTGTCTCATTATTAGGTATATTCTTAGCAGTAATATCATTTTTTTGAATAAATTTATCTATTTTTTTATCAAATTCATCTGTTTTTTTTGTAAAATTTTGATTTGACAACTCATTTGTCTCTTCATCAATAAGTGGCTTTTTATACTCTCTTTCATACACTTCGCCTACACCACTATCGCTAAATTTTTCAGAGTCAAACGAGCTGTTTTCAATAAAAGTATCCAAAACAACACTATCATTGACGCTATTAGTTTTACTGTTTTTCAAACTCTCTTCGGTAGTTTTAGCGATAAAATCAGCGTGCAGTAAAAAGAAAAAATGATCGCCTTTTAGCGGAAAAAACTCGCTATTTTTTATAAGCTTGCTAATCAGTTCACCACTTTCTAGGCTAGTTGCTTTATCATCTTCGCCCCAAAATATCAAGGCTCTACCATTAAATTCGCTAAATTTATCTCTAAAATCCTCATTTACAACATTTTTTAGCGTCTCATACATAACTATATTCATACCAGCAACATCTTTGCTAGCAAAAAAATAGTAAAATTTCCCAAGCCCCAAAGCTTTTAAAATCTTAAAAATTGCGATTTTAATTCTAACAGCAAGCGATTTTTTCTCTACAATTCCAGCTGAACTAAGAAGAATTAAATTTGCAGGATTTAGTAAAGTCGCAACTTTTCCACCAAAACTATGCCCCATAATAGCTAGTGGCTTAGAGTCAAGTTTTTCTACAAAAAGCTCTACAATTTTTGCATAATCTTTAGTATAAAGTGCTTCTTTTATTGAGCTTTTGCCAAAACCAGGCAGATCAATATAAATTTGCTTTAGATTTTTAAAACTTCTTGAAAAAGCTTTCATCATTATCTCTTTATTAGCTCCCCAGCCGTGCAAAATTAATATATAATCTTTAGCTTCAGAGTTTCTAATCTCATATGAAATTTTATATATACTATTTTTATAGACTATTTCTTTACTTGCCATCTTTTGACCTCTGTTGAGAATAGAGAATATTCAAAAGCTCAACTGCTTTATTTAGTCTTTCAAACTCCTCCATACTAATTATTACCGCTTGAAATTTATTGTTTTTGACAATAACTGCTTTTTTAATTTTTTCTTTACTAACATTTGTTAGTATTGAACTAAAGTTTCTAACAACTTCAGTTGCAGTGAAAATCTCATCCTTATTAATCAAACCCATTTTAAGCCTTTTGTGTATAATTTTGCGTAAAACTATACACAAATTTAGTTTAAAATTCACTTATTTGCTGAGATGCTGCCTAAATATTCATATTTTACTGAGACTTTATTCTCTTTTGGCAAACTGTTAGCGACTGCTGTTAGCACTGATTTAAAATCATCAAAAAGATAATATGCCAAACTTCCAGGAACCGGATTGATCTCATTTAGATAAACTTCATTATCTATCACAAAAAAATCACACCTTATAATAGCTCCATCAAAGCCTTGAGAGTAAATTCTTGCAAACGCATCTTTGATTTTATTTGCAAGCTCTTCGCTAATATCGGCATTTTTTGGTTTTTTGTCATCGCTAAATCTTAAATATTTGCTTTTAAAATCCAAAAATTCATCCTTTTGCGGCTCTTCTATCCTTGAAAAGATAAAATTTCCCATCGCCACAACCCCGGCTAAATTATACTCTTTGACTCCACTAATATAAGGCTCAACAATGGCAGAAGTATCATATTCTAGGGCTGTTTCTATGCCATATTCTATTTCATTACTATTTTTGATAATTTTGATACCTATGCTACTTCCCAAATGAGTTGGTTTTATAATGACTGGCAAATTTAAGCCTAGAGGTTTTTTAGAATCATTTATAACTTTAAAATCAAGCGTTTTAACTCCAGCAATTTTTGCTAAAAATTTAGTATATAATTTGCTATAGGTAAGAACGCTAACCTCAGTTCTAGGCCCAATATAAGGTATGTCAAAAAACTCAAGCAAGCTTGCAAATTTACCATCTTCACCATCTTTGCCGTGGATTAAACTTACGCAAATGTCAAACTCAAGCTGCTTTTTGCCAAAAAGAGAATCAAAATAGAAGCCATTTTTTTGTAAATTTAGTGTTTTGGCTTTTTTAAAGCCACCATTTTTAAAGTAGCTAGCTTTCATATCCTTATCTTCTATATGATAAAAATTCCTATCCGCGCCACAAAATATAAATACCAAATCATCTTTTAAATGCTCTTTGAGTGCGATTGCAGAAACTATACTAATCTCGTGTTCATAGCTATTAGCACCAAATAGTAGTGCAAATTTCATATCTTTCCTTTATGCTAATTTTTTAAGTGCTTCTTTGATAAGGCTAGCCGTATCAGTAGAAGTGCAAGTTGGAAGTATTTTACTAATTTTATCCTTTTTAAAACCTAAACTTTCAAGTGCCATTATCGCTTCTTTTTCATAAGTTGGAATTTTGTCAAACTCAAGTTTTAAATCCCCAAGCTCAACTATCATTCTTTTGGCAGTTTTTGGGCCAATTCCAGGAATTTTGGTAAGCAAACTGATATCGTTTTGCATTATAGCCCCTATAAACTCATCGGGCTTTATGCTTGAGCAAATTCCCATCGCAGTTGTGGGCCCTATGCCATTTAGCTTGATGAGAGTTTCAAACATTCTTTGCTCTTTTTTGCTTATAAAGCCATAGAGCAAACTCGCGTCTTCTCTAACGATATGAGTTGTTAAAATTTCAACCTTTTCATCCAAAACAAGATTTGCTGATGAATTTAGCGAGATTATCACGCCATAGCTAAGACCACTTAGAGTTTTTATAACGCAGTATGACGGCTCAATTTTAGTGATAACCCCATCAATTCCAACTATCAAAATAGCCTCACTAACTCATCAACGCTTTGTTTAAAGGCCTCATTTAATGCGTTAAATTTCTTAGCTGAAGAGGCGTTTTGATTAACAGCAACGCTTTTTGAAATTATGCCTGACTTTAGGCTATTTTTGGTATCAAACAGCTCATATGAAATCACTACGCTAGCTTGATTATCTACAATTTTGAGAGAATTTATAGAGGTTTTAAGCTTCAAAGCTTGTGTACTTAAAATAAGCTTGGTATCAAATTTGCAAGATGAGTTAAATACCATCATCATATAATTTTGCATCATTTGGCTTGGTAGGGCGATAAATTTAGCGTCATTAAGGTAGCGAATTTCGCCATTAATCTGCTCGATTATGTTTCTATTATCCACGCTTGAACTCGCGTCAACTGGGTAGATATAAAGCTCTTTTTTAGCTAAATTTGAGTTTTGGCAAGCTTGCAAATTTTCACCCAACTCATAATAGGCTGGTGCAGTGGTTTTTTTGGCTAAACATCCACTAAGTCCTAGGCAAAATACTATTAAAAAAATATATTTTTTCATCTATTCTCCTTATTTTTTTCTTCAAAGAAAAAGTCATATGGGCTCTCTTCAAGCCTAAAAAGTGTGTTTTGTATCTCTTTTAGAGTAACTCTTAGTTCATTCATTGTAAGGCTAATATCATTCATAGCTGGTGTCAAAGTAGAAGAGACATCGTAATTACCGCTATTTAGCCCTTTTTGGACGGTTGAGACAAGGGTATTAAAATTCCCACTTGTAGTTTTTATGCTTTTTACCATCTCTGAGATATCAACACCTAAATTTGCGAAATTTGTCTGGTTATTTTCTAAATTTTTACTAATAATCTCAAGATTTTTGGCTGTAGCTGAGAGACTTTTTATAGCACCACTTTCATTTAAGTTTGAGCTCATCTCTTCGAGAGATTTTATCATAGAAGTGATTTTTATGACATTTTCATCAGAGAAAATCTTAAGCACTTGAACCATAGCGTCATTTAAATTTTGGGTGATATCTTTGGCATTTGCCCCAAGCTTATCGAGCAAGGATTGATCAAGTTTTATAGCCGGAACTTCGCCCTTTTTGAACTCTTCACCCTCACCTTTTGTAATATTTATACTAGCTATTCCGCTAAGGGCTTGAACTTCAACTCTAGCAAGGCTATCTTTTCTAAGTGGAAGTTGATAGATAGAACTCACTTCTAAGTTTATTACTCCTTCGCTGATTTTTGCAAAATCGATCTTTTTAACGCTACCAACTGAAACGCCAAGGTATTTGACATCGCTACCTACTTTTAGCCCTGATGGCAACTCTTTTGTGTAGATATAGTATGAGTGGGTTGTTTTTTGATCGCCTGGACCATCTTTAGCACTCAGCCACCACACAAACGCAAAAATCGCAGTCAAAACTGCCACAAAAAACACACCTACTACCGTATAATAACTCTTATTTTCCATCGCTTTGCCTTAATTCAAATAGTTCTTTTAGTGGATTATCTTCCACATCTTTTACATTTTTGATATCACCCTCATAGATAATCTTTTTATCATTGATGATTATAAATCTATCAAGTATATCAAAAATACTATCTATATCGTGGGTTACCATCACAATTGTAATACCTGTATTGTCTCTAAGTTCAAGTAGTAATCTATCAATCTGCCTTGCACTCATCGGATCAAGCCCTGAGTTTGGCTCATCCAAAAACAGAATTTTTGGACTAAGAGCTAGGGCTCTAGCTAGAGCCGCTCTTTTTTTCATACCACCACTAAGCTCGCTTGGATACAGATACATAGCCTCTTTTCTAAGCCCTACTTTTTGGATCCAAAAGCTTGCAAGCTCGTAAATTTCATTCCTTTTGTAGTTGCTGTATTGTTCTAACATCACACTAGCATTATCAAGCACATTCATATTTGAAAATAGTGCTCCAAACTGAAACATTACACCACATTTAAGCTTGATCTCTTGGCGTTTTTTAATATCTGATCTCCACACATCATCGCCATCTATCATCACAGTTCCGCTTTTTGGCTCTTTTAGATAGATCATAGTTTTCATTAGAGTAGTTTTACCACTACCACTTCCACCCAAAAAGCCGTAAATTTCACTCTCTTTTACAGTGAAGCTAACATTATCGTGCATTACTTTTTCGCCATATGCGACGGTTAAATCTCGTCCTGTAATTATCTCTTTCATATGCCAAACCTCGAAAATAGCACTGCAAAAAACGCATCTATCGCAATAACAAAAAAGATAGAGGTTACAACGCTTTTGGTTGTTTGCTCACCTATACTTTGGGTGCTTCCTGAAACTTCAAAACCTTTTAAACATCCAATTATCGCAATCGCAGCCCCAAAAAATGGTGCTTTTATCATTCCAGCATAAAAATGCTTGACATTTATCACTTCACCAAATCTATCAATAAAAGCACTAAAACTTATATCAATATACGCACTACAAACTATCATCTGTCCAAATAACCCTATGATATCGGCTAAAAACACAATCAAAGGCATACACAAAAGCATTGCTATAACGCGTGGAATAGTAAGGTATAAAAATGGATCAAACCCCATCGTTTTCATTGCGTCAATCTCTTCAGTGATTTTCATAACGCCAATTTGAGCAGTAAAGCTTGAAGCAAGGCGTCCAGCTACAACAATAGAGGCTATTAATGGCCCAATTTCCCTAACCATTATCATACCCATCAAATCTATTGTATAGATAGTAGCTCCAAAATTTGCAAGCATATCAGCAGCTATGTAAGCTAGCACTATTCCTATCAAAAATGAAGTAAGCCCAACGATAAAAAGCGAGCCAATTCCAGCATTGTAAGCGTGGCTTGAAATCTCTTTAGGTCTAATTTTTTTAGGATTGATAATGGTTTGCAAAAGTTTGACAAAAAACTCACCCAAAAAGTTACAAAACATTATAAACGCATCAAAAATTTCAAATATTTTTTCACCAATTATATAAAAAAGAGTTGGTCTCTTTTCTTTTGTAATTGCCCCTATTTTGACGCCATCATCTCTAACAAAATCAAAAATCTTTGCAATATTACCATTAATACCGACTACTTTTATACCGTTTTTTTCAGTAATATCGTTTAAATTTACCGCCAAAAAATAGTCAATGCTTTTGACATTTTCAAAATTAAAGGTTAAATTCTTATCCTTTTTAACAAATTTTTTGATTTGATATAAAAATTTGGGGTCTGTTTTGTAGCTCAAATCGCCCTTTAACCAAATAACGCCATCTTTGTAATCTAAATTTTTCAATCAACCCCCAAGTAATATTTTAATGCGAAAATTATATAGTTTAGTAATTTAAATTACCCTTAATCATATTTAACAAATTTTGCAATTCAATGATAAATAATCCAAATTATAATATAATAGCCATTTAATTTCAATACGGTTAAAGGTTTTTATGCTTAAAAAAGCGTTTTTTGCTAATAGTTTTGGCACACTAGTTTCAAGGATTTTTGGTTTTATTAGAGATATAATGACAGCTGCGATTTTAGGGGCTGGAGTGTGGAGTGATATATTTTTTGTAGCTTTTAAGCTTCCAAATTTATTTAGAAGGCTTTTTGGCGAAGGGGCCTTTACTCAGGCGTTTTTGCCGGGTTTTGTAAGAGTTAAGAAAAAGGGGCTATTTGCTGCGAGTGTGCTTAGTAAATTTGTGCTTTTTATACTAGTAATCACAGTTTTTGTGGTGATTTTTGCCCCATTTGTAACTAAAACTTTAGCCTTTGGATTTGATAAAAACACCATAAATTTAGCCATTCCATATGTAAGGATAAATTTTTTCTATCTTACTTTTATATTTGTAGTTACGCTTTTTGCCTCAATGCTTCAGTATAAAGGCCATTTTGCTACCACTGCATTTTCAACTGCACTTTTAAATATCTCTATGATAGTTTCGCTTTTTTTAGCTAGAGATTTAAGCGATGAAAAGGTGGTTTTGTATCTAAGCATAGGCGTTGTGGTTGGTGGAGTGCTTCAAGCTTTAGTTCATATAATTGCCCTAAAACGCACAAATATGCTTAGGGTTTTGGTGGCTGGATTTAAGGGGCTAAAAAAAGGCAAAAAAGCCGATACCAAAGGGTTTTACAAAGGATTTTATAATGGGGTTTTAGGCTCATCAGTGCTTCAGCTTGGTTCATTTTTAGACACTTGGCTAGCTTCATTTTTGATGGCTGGAAGCATTAGCTATCTATACTATGCAAATAGAATCTTCCAACTTCCACTCGCTCTTTTTGCTATCGCACTAAGCACCGCAATTTTTCCAAGCATTAGCAAACAGATCAAAAACTCAAATTTCAAGTCCGCTCTAAATTTACTCGGCAAAAACTTTTATATCCTGTTTTTTTTGCTTTTAGGCTCGGCAGTTGGCGGAATAATGCTAAGCTATGAGATAACTTGGCTACTATTTCAAAGGGGTGAGTTTAACGCTCAAAATACCATAGAGTGCTCTAAGGTGCTATCAATGTATATGGTTGGGCTAGTTCCTTTTGGGCTAGCAAAGCTATTTTCATTGTGGCTGTATTCCAAAATGCGTCAAGACATAGCCGCCAAAATCGCCATCAAAACTCTAATTTTAAGCGCGATTTTGTCTGTGGCTTTAATCCATCCGCTAAAAGCGAGTGGTCTAGCCCTAGCTAGCTCGCTTTCTGGATTTTTTCTGTTATATCTAAATATCAAAGCATTTGGCTTTGAGAATTTTTTGGCTATAATTAACACCAAAAAAATTTCACTTATTTTGCTACTAATTTTATGTGAGATTATTATTTTGCTTATATTTAAAGGTTTAATTGATGGTTTTATACGATAGCGTTTTGAAAAAAAAGGTTGAGTTTGTCCCGCTTGGTAATGTGGTAAAAATTTATGTATGTGGCCCAACTGTGTATGATGATGCACATCTGGGTCACGCAAAAAGCTCAGTTGGCTTTGATCTTTTAAGACGGGTTTTGATTGCACTTGGCTACAAGGTTAAATTTGTCAAAAATTTTACCGATATTGATGATAAAATTCTCAAAAAAATGGCTCAAACCGGCAAAAGTTTAGAATATATTACAAATTTTTACATTGATAGATATCTTAGCGATATGGCTGCTTTGAATGTTCTAAGGGCTGATATAGAGCCAAAAGCCACAGAGTGCTTGGATGAGATTATTAGCTACATAGACGAGCTTTTGCAAAAAAATTGTGCGTATATAATAGATGGCGATGGGGTATATTTTGACACTTCAAAGGATAAAAATTATCTAAGTTTAAGTGGCAAAAAAGATGAAAAAGAGCTAAATTTAGCCAGAGTTAGCTCAAACGAAAATAAAAGAGATGAAAAAGACTTTGTACTTTGGAAATTTGATGAAAATTGGTATGAAAGCCCATTTGGCAAGGGTCGCCCCGGCTGGCACACAGAGTGCGTTGCGATGATACAAAAATATCTGCAAGACCCTAACAGCGACCAAAATTTTGTTATCGATATTCACGCAGGTGGGGCGGATCTATTATTTCCGCACCACGAAAATGAAGCCGCACAGTGCAGATGTGCTAAAAACATCTCACTAGCCAAATACTGGCTTCACAACGGCTTTGTGCAGGTTGATAATGAAAAGATGAGTAAAAGCTTAAATAATAGCTTTTTTATCAAAGACGCCCTAAAAATTGCACCTGGTGAGGCTTTGAGGTACTATTTGATGAGTTCGCACTATAGGGCAAATTTTAACTACAGCGTTGATGATTTAAAAGCTAGCAAAAAACGCCTTGATAAAATTTACCGCCTCTTAAAAAGAGTTGATAGCACCAACTCTAGCCAAATTGCTGACAAAGTTGATAAGAAATTTAAGGCTGAAATTTTAAACGCATTAAGCGATGATCTAAACTCATCTCTAGCCCTAGCTTGCGTTGATATGATGGTAAATGAAGCAAATGAATACCTAGATAAAAATCCAAAAGATAGAGGCTACAAAGAGCTAATTTTGGCAAATTTAAACTTCATCAAAAAAACTCTTGGAATACTTGAGACTAACAAAGACGAATACTTTAAATTTGGCGTAGATGATGAAAAAAAAGCCCATATTCAAAAGCTTTTGGACGAAAGAGACGTTGCCAAAAAAGAGGGAAATTACACGCTAGCTGATGAGATTAGAAGCTCGCTTTTAAAGGATGGAATCTCTATAATGGATACGCCAAATGGCACTTTGTGGGAAAAGGTTTGAGATGGATGGCTTGAAGTTTTTACTAACTAGATTTTCACCATATTTTAAAGATTACAAAGTTCAATTTTTCTTTGCAATTTTAGGGATGATAATGAGTGCCCTAGCCAGTGCGGCTAGTGCGTGGCTGATTGATCCGGTGCTAAACAAGATTTTCATTGCCAAAAATGAAGCTATGCTCTACACCCTACCCTACGCAGTCATTGCAGTGTATGCTATAAAAAGCGGTGGAAGTTATATGCAGACATATTTTACAGCTTATATCGGTCAAAGCGTGATTAAAAGATTTAGAAATTTACTAGTTGAAAAGCTCACTATGCTTGATATGCAGTTTTTCAACTCATACCGCACAGGCGAGTTAATCAGTAGAGTTATCAACGATATAGAGAGAGTGAGAAATATCGTTTCAACTATGTTACCTGATTTTTTTATGAATTGTGTGATGATTTTGGGGCTTTTGGGCGTTGTGATTTATCAAAGCCCAAAACTTGCATTTTTCTCACTTGTGGTAATGCCAGCTGCTATCTATCCACTATCTCGTCTTGCCAAAAAGATGAAAAAAATCTCAAGACAGTCTCAAGAAAAAACTTCAAATCTAACATCAAAATTAAGTGAAATTTTTACAAATATAGAAGTTGTAAAATCAAATAACGCACAAAAACAAGAGGTTGAAAAATTCAAAAATGAAAATGAGAAATTTTTCAAATTAAATCTCAAATCAACAAAAACCAGTGCTTTAGTCAGCCCTTTAATGGAGGTTTTGGGTGCAGTTGGAATAGCTGTGGTTATCATAATAGGTGGAAGCGAAGTTATAAATGATAAGCTTAATGTTGGAAGCTTTTTTTCATTTACAGCTGCACTTTTTATGTTATATACACCA
This sequence comes from Campylobacter sp., assembly GCA_022775765.1. GTDB lineage: Bacteria > Campylobacterota > Campylobacteria > Campylobacterales > Campylobacteraceae > Campylobacter_B. The sequence continues at coordinate 18,694 of JALFKC010000024.1, forward strand.
CTTAAAAAGCTCTCTTCAATCTACAACAATATGCAAGACGCAGTTGCAGCTAGTGAAAGAGCGTTTGAACTAGCTGATAAAACTCCATCGATAATCGGTGGAAATAAAGAGTTTCCAAATCGCGCAAATTTGCTAACCTTCCAAGATATTTGGCTAAAATACGATAATGAGTTTGCTCTTAAAGGCGTTAGCTTTAGCGTTGGGCGTGGCGAGATGGTGGCGTTGGTTGGCAATAGTGGCGGTGGCAAAAGCTCAGTTGTGAATGCCCTGCTTAGATTTTATGACCTAAATAGTGGCAATATTTTAGTCAACAATGACGATATTTGTGAATTTAGCCTAAAAAGCCTAAGGGACAATATCGGTCTAGTAACCCAAAGAGTTTATATTTTTAATGATACCATCGCTAATAATGTCTGCTATGGTTATGAATTTGACGAAGCAAAGGTTGTAAATGCATTAAAACTCGCAAACGCATATGAGTTTGTAAGCGAGCTTGAGAATGGAATTTACACCACCTTAAACGAGCACGGCACAAATTTAAGCGGTGGCCAAAGACAACGCATTGCCATAGCTAGGGCGTTATATAAAGACCCGCAAATCATCGTATTTGATGAAGCCACATCAGCCCTTGATAACGCTAGCGAAAAAGCTATCACTCAAGCTATGGAAAATATCAAAAATGACAAAATCCTAATCACCATCGCCCACCGCCTAAGCACGATTAAAAACGCAGATAGCATAGTCGTGCTTAAAAACTCTCAAGTCGTAGGAATTGGAAGCGATAGCGAACTTATGCAAAGTTGCAGTGAATACCAAAAGCTAAAGGGCGAATTTGCCAAAAAAGCAGATTAAATTTGTTGCAAAATTTGCAACAAATTTACAAGCCCAACTTCTATAAATTTATGTTTTATTTAGCAATAACGCAAATTTATATCTACAAAATCATAATTACAAAATATAAAATTTAGATATATTTTTTCTTAAAAATTTGACAAAATTACTAAATTTACAGACCCCTACTTACCATCTCTTGTGCGTAAAACCCACTGCTTTGCTCTTTGAGCGTATCAAATGGCCCACTAATAGTGATGGCTGGAAGTTCGCCGCCACTTTGCATATTTTTTGGCGTATAAAGGTCGCCAACTAGCGTGATTTCATAGCGATTTATGAAGCTTATTTTTTGGTGATTTACCGCTTCATTTTTGCTAAAAGTTTTATCTCATTCACTAACCATTGAAATTGGCAAGGCTGGATTGACGCTGTGATTTAGTTCGTTTGCATTCATTGAAATTCCTCCTAAAATTAAAACTAAACTTAAAAAAAGCTTTTTTGGCTTTTAAACTTATCATTTTTACTCCTTTAAATTTGATTTGTGTAATTATAAAAGATGATAGTTGCTCTAAATCAAGAGTAAATTTCAAGAATTTTAGAAATTTAGGCAAAATTTTGCGTAAAACTTTGAAATATGCAATTTTTTAAGCAAAAATTAAATATAATCATAAATCAAAACCAAACAAGGGTAAAAATGCAAACAAAAGGCACAGAACAAAGAGCAGAACTTCACAGAAAAATTTGGGCGATAGCTGATGATGTTAGAGGGGCAGTTGATGGTTGGGATTTTAAGCAGTATATTTTAGGAATTTTATTTTATAGATTTATTTGCGAAAATATCACTCAGTATTTTAACCGCGACGAGTGGGAAAGTGGCGACAAAGATTTTGATTACTCTAAAATTTCAGATGACGCAGCCACAAAGGACTTTAAACAAGACTCTGTAGAAGAAAAGGGCTTTTTTATCTTACCAAGTCATCTTTTTGAAAATGTTATCAAAACAGCTAGAAAAAATGAGAATTTAAACATCGACCTAGCAAATATACTCAGATCCATAGAAGCTAGTGCGATCGCTCACGCATCAGAAAGCGATATCAAGGGACTTTTTGAAGATATAGATACCACTTCAAACCGCCTAGACAACACAGTAGCTGAGAAAAACAAAAGACTAGCTGATATTTTGCTAGGAATTGTTTGATGATTTTCAAAACAACGATATTGACGCTTTTGGCGATGCTTATGAGTATCTTATCTCAAACTACGCAAGTAACGCCGGTAAATCAGGCGGTGAGTTTTTCACCCCACAAAGCGTATCAAAGCTACTATCTAAAATCGTCATAGATGGCAAAACCAAAATCAACAAAGTCTATGACCCAACTTGTGGGAGTGGCTCTTTGCTTTTGCAGATGAAAAAGCAGTTTGATGAAAAAATCATTGAAGATGGATTTTTCGGTCAAGAGATAAATATGACAAATTTCAACCTTGCTAGAATGAATATGTTTTTGCACAATGTCAATTACAATGACTTCTCTATCAAAAGAGGCGACACACTTTTAAACCCGCTTCACAACAACGACAAACCATTTGACGCTATCGTCTCAAACCCACCATACTCTATAAAATGGATAGGCGACAACGATCCAACTCTTATAAATGACCCCCGTTTTGCCCCAGCTGGCCGCCTAGCACCTAAAAATTACGCTGATTATGCCTTTATAATGCACTCTCTATCTTATCTCTCAAGCAAAGGTAGAGCGGCGATTGTATGCTTTCCAGGAATTTTTTACCGCAAAGGCGCAGAAAAGACAATTAGAGAGTATTTAGTAAATAACAACTTCATCTAGTGCATTATCCAACTTCCGGAAAATCTTTTCTTTGGGACAACCATCGCCACTTGCATTTTGGTAATGGCAAAAAATAAGCCAAATAATGAAATTTTGTTTATCGACGCTTCAAATGAGTTCAAAAAAGAGACAAATAACAACATTTTAGCAGACGAAAATATCCAAAAAATCATTGAAATTTTTAGAAGCAAAAAAGAAGAAAAGCACCTAAGTCATTTAGCAAACTTTGATGAAATCAAAGAAAATGACTTTAATCTCTCAGTTTCAACCTATGTAGAAAAAAAAGATACAAGAGAAAAGATTGATATAAAAGTTTTAAATAGGGAAAGTGAAGAAACAGTAAGAAAAATAGATGGGCTAAGAGCTTCCATAAACGAAATAATAAAGGAGCTTGAAGATGAGTAAGATAGACGAACTGTTAAAGAATGAAAAGATTGAGTGGAGAAAGTTAGAAAGTCTATTGGATTATGAGCAACCATCAAAATACATTGTAAAATCGACAGAGTATGATGATAGATATAAGACTCCAGTTTTAACAGCTGGACAGACTTTTATTTTAGGCTTTACGAATGAAGTAGAAAATATTTACAAAGC
>JALFKC010000044.1 GCA_022775765.1 Campylobacter sp.
CTCTATTGTAATCCCTTGAGCTTTATGAATAGTTGTAGATTTTGCTATAACAAATTTTGTATTGAAACTCTATTGTAATCCCTTGAGCTTTATGAATAGTTGTAGATTTTGCTATAACAAATTTTGTATTGAAACTAAGTAAGCCCAGCACCATTTGCGTCTAATCTATGTATTTTGCTATAACAAATTTTGTATTGAAACTCATAAAATCGAAGTTTGCGATGCCCTAAATATATATTTTGCTATAACAAATTTTGTATTGAAACGTTTTTGTAAGGCTGATGAGTTGCTCTAAGTCATCAAATTTTGCTATAACAAATTTTGTATTGAAACATCCTTTCTTTTGCTTTTGCAGATACCATTTTCATAATTTTGCTATAACAAATTTTGTATTGAAACAAGCCTTCAATGGTATAGCTTCCGACTTCATCAAACCAGCAATTTTGCTATAACAAATTTTGTATTGAAACATTTGCTCCATAGATAGTTGGTAGCTTCTATTTATATTTTGCTATAACAAATTTTGTATTGAAACTTTTAATAAACTTTTGGTCTTCTAGATCTTCAATAAATTTTGCTATAACAAATTTTGTATTGAAACTCTGTTCTATCTTGCTCTTTTGTATTTTCCAATACTATTTTGCTATAACAAATTTTGTATTGAAACATTGTCTTTGGTGTGCTTTGGGTAATTATATTACTTATTTTGCTATAACAAATTTTGTATTGAAACTTATCTTCTAACTCTTTATTAAATTTGTTAATCTCTATTTTGCTATAACAAATTTTGTATTGAAACATAAATAAAAAGGATAGTTAGCTGTAACTCTAACTAGATTTTGCTATAACAAATTTTGTATTGAAACGGTTGTGGAGTTGCAAGTTGGGATTTTGCTTGATATGATTTTGCTATAACAAATTTTGTATTGAAACGCAGTTAAATAATATCCTTAACTGTTTTATTTATAATTTTGCTATAACAAAATTTTGTATTGAAACGGCAATTGTTAATATTAGCGATGAGGCTGTCCAAATTTTGCTATAACAAATTTTGTATTGAAACTTGGGGCGTTAAGCGTGTTTTACGCTAAGGAAAAAAGCAAAGCTGAAGTCATTAATGATATTAATGGGGAGCTTATAAATTTGCACCGTATCATCCAAACAAGACCACAAAGCCTACAAATAAAACTAAATAAAATGCTAAAAAGTAGAGAGATTTTTGAAGATATTAAATTTAAAAGAGTTAAGCCTAAAAACAATATACAAAAAGCTGCGTTTTATTTCTATCTTTAAGTTTTGGAAGCAAGGGCAAACACTTTGCAATGTATAAAGGGGGGAGAACCCCAAAGAGTATCTATAGGGACTTTAGCATCCACTCAAAACGGCTAAAAATGCTGTAATTGAGAATTTAAGCTATGATAAGCTAATAAAAGAGTATGATCGCAAAGGCACTTTATTTTACCTAGACCCACCATATATAGGAACTAAGAGTCATTATAAAACCCCGCGTGGGTTTAATATGCTAGATCACGAGAATTTAGCTGAAATTTTAAAAAGCTTAAAATGTTAGCGGACTAAAATTATCTAAAATTTTAAGCCAATTGTTTATTAAATTATCTAGCCAAATTTTGTCCTGCTTTAATAGCGCTCGCAATACCAAAGTGAATATTATACCCGCCAAGCATTCCAGCGATATCAAGCACTTCGCCTATAAAATATAAATTTAATTCAAACTTTGAAGCAAAACTCTCATCCACCTCATCGCTACTTACTCCACCTTTGCAAATCTCAGCCCTACTTAACCCAAAAGTGCCTGCTGGGGCAAGTTTGTAAGCCCTAAGAGATTTTAGCTTTATTAGTTCGTCTTGGCTAAATTTGTTAAATGGCTTATCCTCTATATCAAAATGCTCTAAAAACGCACGGATGAAGCTTCTAGGAAGTGGTAGGTTTGAGCTTAGCTGGCGATTTGGATTGATGAATTTAGGGTTAAAATTTGGCAAAAAATCAATCTCTAAGCTTCCCTTTTCCCAAAAAAGCGACGCATTTAGGATGGCTGGGCCACTTATTTCTTTGTGAGTAAAGAGCATATCGCCAAAGATCTCTTTAACTCTTAAATTTGGACTGAATTTAGCCCAATTCCTGGGTTTTTTGCTAGGATTTTTACTCATTACGCTAACTTTGCAAGGCAAACTCACCCCACTTAAACTCTTCATCCAAAACTCATCTTTTTGAAGCGTTAGCCCTACAAGGGCTGGTTTTATGGGCGTTATGCTGTGATTAAAGCTTTTAGCGATCTCGTGTCCTACGCCACTTGCACCAAGTGCTGGATAGCTTAAGCTTCCTGTTGCCACTACTAAGTTTCGACCCCAAAACTCGCCCTTACTCGTAAAAACTCTAAAAATTTCCTCATCTTTTTTCGCACTTTTTACTTCGCAATCTAGAAAAATCTCGCTTTTTTGGTTGAGTTTTAGAAGTGAGTTTAGCACGCTTTTTGAGCCACTTTTGCAAAAAAATTGAGAGTTTTTGAGCTTCATAAACTCAAGGTCGCTAAAAAAATCAAGTATAAATTTATAATCAAACTCACTCAGTAAATTTTGCAAAATCTCTTCACCACCAAGATAGTTATCCACGCTTATAAACTCATTTGTGATATTGCATTTTCCACCACCACTTGCCAAAAGTTTGAGAGCGAGGCGGGGATTTTTCTCTATTATGGCGACGCTTTTTTCGCAGTTTGCATTCAAAAAAGCCCCCAATGCTAAAGCACTAACGCCACCACCTAGCACCAAAATATCATAAATTTTTATCATAAACTTCTTGCATTTTTAGGCGTAAGTTTTCAAGCCATCTCTCATCGCTGGTATCAACGATATCAAGGATATGCACCCCAATCTTGCCTTTGTTTATGCGGAACTCTTTTGAATCCATCACGCTAGCGGTGCCAGTTAGCACGATTGGCTGAACTCTTAAATTTAGCTTGCCAGCAATGAGCTTTGCACCGCTGTGAAACTTAAGCATTTTCTCACCCCTAGCCCTAGTTCCCTCAGGAAACATCGCTATTACTCTACCCTCATCAAGCCTAGCTTTGACCTCTTTTATGAGTGGAGCCACAGCCCTTGCATTGCCCCTGTCAATAGAGATCATCTTTGGAAGCTTGATGACATTGCCTAAAATTGGCAGATCGCCGATCTCTTTTTTGGCTATCCAAGAGAGATTTTTGGGATAAATCTCTTCTAAAATTATGATATCAAGCATACTTTTGTGATTCATTACTATCATATCACACTCTTTAAACTCGCCATTAATTTCAAGTTCGTAGCCTATAATAGCCCGCTCTAACCTAGCCCAAACTCGTCTAATTGCGTGATTTTTGCTTCTAAAAATCGCCATCAAAACTATCACAACAAGCACAGAAATCAAAAACCAAATCGCATACAAAAACGCTCTTATCCTACTCATCACTAACCTTTAAAATTTCTTTGACCTTTTTGGTGCTTATAAATTTAGAGTTAAATTTCACAACAATAACGCCATTTTGTTCGTAGCTTTCTATAAAGCCATTTTGCAAAGCTAGGTTTTTTAAGCTTTCAAAATTTACAAGCTCTTTTTTGAGATAGAGATTGCTTAAATTTGCAGGATTTTCTAAAAAGCAAAGCATTATTAGCCAAAACACGCTACAAATTACAACACCCACAAAGATGGCATTCACACCAAATTTATGCATTACAAATCCCCCAAACACGCCACCCAAAAAGCTTCCCATATATCCACTTGAGTTAAAAATGCCAAGAACTTCGCCTTTTTGAGATGATTTGCAAAGTTTGCTAGCCACGCTTTGCATAACTGGCTCGTGCATATTAAATCCCACAAAAAACAGCACCACACCGACCAAAAATAGCCATTTTTGGCTATCACCAGCCAAATAAAATAAAGTGTAAGATAGCCCAAACAATACCACGCCAGCTAGTAAAATTTGCTTTAGGATTTTTTTGGTTTCGCCGGCTGCACCAGCAAAGCCCATCGCGACCATCCCACACACCATAGCAAGTGCGTAAATCTGCCAGATATCATCTCTGCTCTGCCACAGATTTTGCACCAAAACAATAGGAATTATCAAAAACGCCATAGTCATAAACATCTTTTGCAAGAAATTTGTAGTATTCATAATAAATAGATTTTTGTTGGCTATCAGCCTAAAAAAGCCAGTTTTGGTAGTGTGGGAAGTGGTTTTGATCTCTTTTGGCACCACTAAAAATAAAAGTGCGATACATAGCAGGGTTAAAACCGCACTTAAATGAAAAAGGCTAGCTAACCCAAGTTTTGACGCCATCACAGGAGCGATAACCATACTCGCACAAAACGACAAGGCTATCATAGACCCCATCAAAGCCATCGCCTTTCCACGCTTTTCTTCAGTGGTAAAATCACTAATCATCGCTATTGCTACCGCACCAACCGCACCACAACCTTGCAAAAATCTACCAAATATCATAGTGTAAATTTCACTCGTAAACGCACAAATCAGCGAACCAATTATAAAAATCACAAGACCGATAAGCATAGAAATTTTCCTGCCAAATTTATCACTCATCATCCCAAATGGTATCTGCAAAGCCATCTGAGAAAGTGCATAAATCCCCACTGCAACGCCTACTAGCAAATCATTTGCCCCGTTTAAATCCTTAGCGTAAAGACTAAAAACTGGTAAAATTATAAAAAGCCCAAAAAATCTCGTTGCGACGATAAAAGATAAACTAAGTGTAGTTTTAAACATCTGCTTTCCTTAAAAAAGCCATATTTTATCATCTTTTTTATAATGGTGCTAAAACTGATAAATTTTGATAAAATACACAAAACAATTCAAAGGAGAAGTGATGAAACAAATTTTATGCCTTATCGTGGGGATAATACTAGTTGGTTGCAACACCGCCAAAAAAGAGGTTTCTACACCACAAAACATCAAAACTGCCTCACCTCAAGCCATTAAATACTATGAGAGTTTTGAGAGTGCGATGGAGGCTGGCGATGGTGAAAATGCCAAAAAATATCTTGATCTATCTTGTGATGAAAACTACGATTTAGGGTGTTTTGCAAGCGGAATGCTGTATGCTGAAGCTAAAAACTACAACGCCGCTTATGATAAATTTTTAAAGGGCTGCAATGACCTAAATCACGGTGCTTCGTGCAATCAATTAGCCGTGCTTCAGCTTGGCTCAAATGACAAAAAACTCTCATCTTTGGGGCTTGAAACTATGGATAAAGCTTGCAAATTAAACGACCCATACGCGTGCTTAAATATGGCTGAAATTTATGGTGGCAAGGGTGGATACGCTAGCCCTAATAGCCAAAAGCAAAACGAATATCTAACCAAATCTTGTGCCCTTGGGGTAAAGCAAGCTTGCAAATAGGATAAAATTATGAAAATAGTTTTTATACACGGATACGAGAGTTCAGGCAGTGGCACAACTGCCTCAAATATCAAAAAGATTTTTAAATCTCATCAAGTTATCGCCCCAAATTTTGACCTAGTAAATTTTGAAAAAACTATGGATGAGATAAGCTTAGTCGCCAAAAGTGCTGATATCATTATAGGGCACTCATTTGGTGGATTTTATGCGATGAAATTGAAACTAGAAAACGCCTTTAAAATCGCCATAAATCCTTGTATGTATCCATCGGCTACCCTAAATTTAAACTTCAAAAAATATGAAAGTTTTGAGATTTCAGACAGAGCAAAAATGCAAACTTTTGGGATCTTTGCCAAAGATGATGAGTTTTTTAGCTATTTGGATGAGTTTAGGCGAATTTACAGCATTAATGGGGTTATGAACTTTACTACGATAACAGGCGAGCACAGACCTAGCGTAGACGAGCTTTTGCTAGGATTTCAAAAAGCTAAAGTTTATAAAGATAATCTATAGTAACCCTAAAAGCGGCGAAAATCTTAAAAATTTTGCCGAATTTAAGCGATAAATTTAGCAAATTCAGCCAAATTTTGCCAGAATAAATTTGAGAATTTCTGCTAAATTTAACTCAAATTTGGCAGAAATTCTCAAATTCAAACGATATTGATATGCTTTATCAATAATTTTTATTATTGACAAATTTTATCCTTTAAGCTAAAATCATAAAACAATTTTACCAAAAAAGGATGACTAATGAGACAATACGAAACCTACAAATGCCCAAAATGTGGCAATGTTATAGAAGTTCAAAGCGTTGGTGGCGGAACGCTAACCTGTTGTGGTGTAGAGATGGAATGCGTGACAACTGACCTAACTGCAGTTAATTTGATGAAGGCGTTTGCTGGTGAGTCACAAGCTAGAAACAAATATGACCTTTATGGTGATTTGGCTAAAGAAGCTGGATATCACGCTATCGCAAGGCACTTCTATGAAGCGGCCGAAAACGAAAAATGGCACGCTAGAGCTGAGTTTAAAAAATACCACGAAATCATCGGCGACCCAATCGACAAAATGGACAAAAACCTACTTGACGCAGCCGCTGGTGAGAGATACGAGCACGAAACTATGTATCCGGATTTCGCTGCGATAGCTGAAGAAGAGGGCAAAAAAGATGTCGCAAGGCTGTTTAAAGCGATTGCAAAAGTCGAAGTTGAACATGAAAGAGAGTATTTGGAACTCAAAAAAATGCTTGATGATGAAGGGTTTTTTGAAAGCCAAGATGAAGATGTGTGGGTATGCGAAGTGTGCGGACATATCCACCGTGGCAAAAAAGCCCCAGGTGCGTGCCCACTTTGCAAAGCTCCAAGAGAGTATTTTAAAAGAGAGTTTTTGGGCTAAATTTTGGCGAGCTATTCGCCAAATTTGCCCTTTTTGGCTAATTTTGCAAATTTAGCCAATTAAGTTTTACGCTTTTTAAGCAAATTTTTACCACAAATTTATACTAAATTCAGCCCATTTCAATTCATAAAATGATAAAATTTCATCAAAAAAGGATGAAATTTGAAAATACTACTTGCTACCTCAAATACTGGCAAAGCCAGAGAGATCAAAGAGTTTTTAAATGAATTTGAAGTTTTTAAATTAAATGAAATTTTAACTCCATTTGATATAGATGAAAATGGCACAAGTTTTCAAGAAAATGCTCTTATAAAAGCCTGTGCCGTGTTTGCAAAGTTAAGCGAAAATCAACAAAATGAATTTGTAGTTTTGAGCGATGATAGCGGAATTTGCGTGGATGCGTTGGGCGGAAAACCTGGGATTTACTCAGCTAGATATAGTGGAAATGGTGCCACTGACGCGTCAAACAGGGCCAAACTCATAAGCTCACTAAGTGAGCTAAATTTGAGCTCAAGCCCCGCCCACTACACAGCCTGTATCGCACTTAAGAGTAAATTTGGTGAGTTTAGTTCGCACGGATTTATGAGTGGCAAAGCTATAAGCAAAGAACGTGGAAGCAACGGCTTTGGATACGACGCACTTTTTATACCAAATGGGTATGATAAAACTCTAGGCGAACTTGATGATGAGACTAAGCTTGCTATTTCACACCGCACAAAAGCCCTAGAATTGATGAAAGTAATCTTAAAAAGCCTAAGAAAATACTATTAATTAGGCTATTTATTGCTTTATATATGCTTAAATTTGCAATAAAATAGCTATAAATAGTATGAATTTACGCTATTTATCTGTGATTATGAGCTTAAAGGTTGCAAATTTGTAGGTGAAGTTTGGTTGCGAGATTGGTCTAATTTTATTGGCTTGTATTTTTTTGTTGTGCTACTAGCTTCTATATCCTTATATATTTTGATGACCTTTTCGCCAAATTCCTTAAGTTGGCTATTTTCAACTTTCACAAAATGATACTCTACAAATTCAATACATTTTTTGCTAAATTCAATATCGCTTTCCAAATTGCTTCTAAGTCTCTTTTCATCAATACTGTTTATAATACACACCTCTAAGTAGCTCAAATTAGTTTTATAAAACAAATTTGCTAAATTATCTGCGGATAGCTTTAATAAAAATCTCTTTATCAATAAAATACACAAATTCACACTATTTTTATTTCACTTTACCGTAACAAAACTACGCTATGAGAAAATGCAATATAAAATTATCTCTTTTTACACCTTTAAACCTATATCTAGCTTGCTAAACTTCCTTAAAAATATGTAGTAATTCTTTACTAGAGCAATTTAAATATTTGAGTATAAACTCTACTATCTATTTTAGCGTTAGGTGTCTTATTACCTACACCAAATTTACCATAAATTCTTTTAGCACCAAAACAAGCGTAGTGCTTTTTGCAAAGCAAAAATGTTTCTTTAGAAAGTAATTTTTCATCTATTTTAATTTTATCACTAAATTTAGATTTTTCGCACTCTTTCATTATTAGAATTCTAATCTGTTTGAAATATTTCCATAGAGTTATCTATAAAAATACTGTTAAATTTGATATTTTTGTAACTTCTTTTGCTAAAGATTAAGCTAAATTGAGTTAAATTATTATAAGATTAAATTTTATCTTGTAATCTATTTTATCTTTTAACTAATAAAATCATCACCAAATATGCTACAATACGCCCACGCATAAGTGTATGCGAATTAAACAAAAGGAGAAACCAATGAAAAAAGGTTTTACTATGATAGAGCTCATCTTTGTCATATTGATTTTAGGTATTTTAGCTGCAGTTGCCATTCCAACATTGATGGCTACTAGAGATGATGCAGAAGTCGCGTCCGCTGCATCTAAAATAGGCACAGCTACGACTGATATACTCTCGCATTATATCTCTCAAGGCGAATTAAGCGATAATCCATCTTCTATGACAAATATATCGCTTTCAAGTGACGGTTCGCTAAAAGTCAGAGACAAATCGTGCGTAAAATTTGAAATAGACGCCTCAAAATCATTTTTTACAGTCAAAAAAGGTAGTGACGCCAATGAAAAGCTTTGCCAAAGTTTATACTCTATGCCAGCCGTCAAAAGCCTAATAGACACTAAGTATCCAGATGACAATGTAAAACCGCTATATAAATAGCTAGTTAAACTTCGCAATTTAATTTGCGAAGTTTAATATCAAATTTCACTTTAATCAAATTTATAAGGCTTATAACGCTATTGCAATAGGTTTTTTAAGCAAACAGAGCCAAATAAATTTGCTTTGTTTTACTGCAAATTTAAAGCAATATTTGGTTTTACTCTATAAAAATGTTTCTTTTTGAAAATCGGCAAAGCAGTCTAAAGAAGCCAGGCATTTTTGTGTAAAATTATCGAAGTGCTTTGTGTAAAACATTTAAAGAGCCAATTATCTAAATTTAATTACTATTTATAGCGATGCAAATTAAGCTAAGCCAAAGAGTATAAATTTATGAATTGCAATACTAACCTAATAAAATAAAAAATCAACAAATCTACCAATTAATCAAAAAATTTAGCGATTATTTAAAATTTGCAATCACAGCTTAAGGAAATATCGATCTTACCACTCTTTGATCTCATCAGGCTCAAGAAGCTGTTTTTCTAGATATTTTTTTTGCATTATAGAGTTTTGTTGTTTGAGCGTTTCGATATCGTTGTAAAGGGTGCGTTTTTCTTTTTGAAGTTTTAAAAGTACCTCAAATGAGCGATCGCCAAAAAGCACATCGCCCACATAAATGCCACCTGCAACGCAAAGCACTACGCACAGAGTGGCTTTTAAAAATTTGCTAATTCTAGCTTTCAAATCCCGCTACCTATAAACTCACCAGTTTCGTCCCAAATCTCAAGCAAACGGTTATATTTAGCATTTCTTTCACTTCTAGCTGTGGCACCAGTTTTAATCTGGCCTGAGTTTGTAGCCACCGCAAGATCAGCGATGAAGCTATCTTCGCTCTCACCACTTCTATGGCTGATCACAGTTTGATAGCCATTTCTTTGGGCTAGACGGATGCTTTGCAAGGTTTGGGTAACACTTCCGATTTGGTTTGGTTTGATTAAGATAGCATTTGCAACGCCCTTTTCAATCCCATCTTTTAAAATCGCTGCATTTGTTACAAAAAGATCATCGCCAACTAGCTGAACCTTATCGCCAAGTGCAGTGGTTAGGGCTTTCCAACCATCCCAATCATCTTCACTTAGTCCATCTTCTATAGAGTAAATCGGATATTTTGAGCATAAATTTTTGTAGTATTCTATAAGTTCATCAGAGCTAAACCCTCTACCCTCAAGAGTGTATTTACCATCTTCATAGAGCTCACTAGCTGCGACATCAAGGGCGATTTTGATCTGTTCGCCTACTTTGTAGCCAGCTTTCTCAATCGCTTCGAGTATGATTTTGATAGGCTCTTCGTTGTTGGCTAAATTTGGTGCAAATCCGCCCTCATCGCCAACTGCGGTGCTGTGCCCTTGAGAGTTTAGAATCTCTTTTAGGCAGTGGTAAATTTCAGTCGCAGCCCTTAGAGCGGTATCAAATCTATCAAAACCAAAAGGCATTATCATAAACTCTTGAAAATCCACATTATTGTTAGCGTGTGCACCGCCATTTATGATATTAAACATTGGCACCGGCAAAATACTAGCATTTGCTCCGCCAAGATATCTAAAAAGTGGAATATTTAGGCTCTTTGCACTTACTCTAGCTACTGCCATCGATACGCCAAGCACCGCATTTGCACCTAAATTTGAGTAGTTATTTGTTCCATCAAGCTTAAGCATAGCCGCGTCAATTGCTTTTTGGTTAAATGGATCTTTGCCAACTATCACACTTGAAATCGCTTCATTGACATTTAACACCGCCTTTAAAACGCCTTTTCCGCCAAATCTCTCGTCTTTGTCTCTAAGCTCAAGAGCTTCTTTTTTCCCAGTGCTCGCCCCGCTTGGGACGATGGCTGACGCACTTAAGCCGTTATCTAAAACAACTGTAGCTTTTATGGTTGGGTTGCCCCTACTATCAAGCACTTCGCTTGCAAAAACTTTGCTAATTTTACTCATCACTATCTCCTTCTTGATTATCTTCGTCCAAATCACCACTCAAACCGCCACGAGTGCCGAGTTGTTCTCTGATTTTATTCTCTATCTCTTTGGCAATTTCTGGATTGTCTTTTAGGTAAATTTTAGCGTTTTCCCTACCCTGACCTAGTTTTGTAGCCCCATAGCTAAACCACGCACCGCTTTTATCCACGATATCAAGCTTGACGCCATAATCCACAAGCTCACCCATCTTGCTAATGCCCTCACCAAACATTATGTCAAACTCAGCCACTCTAAATGGTGGGGCGACTTTGTTTTTGACAACTTTGGCTTTAACCTTGTTTCCAATAGATTCATCGCCTTGCTTTAGAGTTGCAATGCGGCGAATATCAATCCTAACCGAGCAGTAAAACTTAAGTGCATTTCCGCCTGTTGTGGTCTCAGGTGAGCCATAGCCCATCTGACCGATTTTCATACGAATTTGATTGATAAATATAACTGTAGTTCCCATTTTATGGACTATACCTGTGAGTTTTCTAAGGGCTTGACTCATTAGCCTTGCTTGAAGACCTACATGAGTATCGCCCATATCGCCATCGATCTCAGTTTTTGGTGTAAGAGCTGCCACACTATCCACAACTATAAGATCAATCGCCCCACTTCTTGCTAAGGTTTCAACGATATCAAGGGCTTGCTCGCCAAAATCAGGCTGAGAGACATAGAGATTATCAGTATCCACGCCTATATTTGAAGCGTATTTAACATCTAGGGCGTGCTCGGCATCCACAAACGCGCAAATTCCGCCGTTTCTTTGGCATTCAGCGATGATTTGAAGAGTTAGAGTGGTTTTACCAGAGCTTTCAGGGCCATAAATTTCAACAATCCTACCCTTTGGCACGCCACCAATTCCAAGAGCGATATCAAGCCCAACTGAACCAGTAGAGATAGCGTCGATGGGTTCGACCTGCTTATCGCCAAGTCTTACTAGAGTTCCTTTACCAAAGGCTTTGTCTATCTGCTTAAGTGCAAGATCTAAAGTCTTTTGCTTTTTTTCATCCATTGAGTTACCTTTTTTAAAAAATTATGCTAATGATAGTCTATTTTTACTTCAAATTAAATGAAATTTAACTATTATGTCGTAAAAAATAAAAAGGAGCAAATTTGAAAAAGTTAATTGATGTAGCACATTCGCCCGACGCAGATGATATTTTTATGTATATGGCGATAAATTTTGGATGGATTAGTAGTAAAACTTTGAGATTTTCAAGCACAGCCGATGATATTCAAACCCTAAATGAAGCCGCACTCAAAGGCGAGTATGACGCGTGTGCGATAAGCTTTAGTCTCTATCCTTTAATCGCCAAGGATTACGCCTTACTTGATACGGCGATGAGTTTTGGCGAGGGTTATGGACCAAAGTTAATTAAGAAAAAATCTACCACTCTAAAGTCAAACTTTAAAGTCGCACTAAGCGGTGAACACACCACCAACGCACTAATTTTTAGGATAGCATACCCAAACGCTAGGATAATTTATAAAAACTTCCTAGAGATTGAAAACACGGTGTTAAGTGGCGAAGTGGATGCTGGAGTGCTTATACACGAGAGCATTTTGGAATTCGATGAAAGCCTTTGCGTGGAAAGGGAAATTTGGGATATTTGGAGTGAGTTAAGTGGGGGCGAGCTTCCGCTTCCACTTGGCGGAATGGCACTTCGTCGCTCACTTCCTATCACTGACGCGATAGAGTGCCAAAGAGTGCTAAGAAGTGCAGTAGATGTCGCCAACAAAAACAAAAATTTACTCTCAAAAATGCTGATTGAGAGAAATTTGGTGCGGGTGGATGATGAAAAGCTAAGCAAATATCTAAGCCTTTATGCAAATGATAACTCTGTGAAAATGAGTGAAGTTCAACTAAATGCTCTTGATAAACTCTTTGAACTTGGCTATAAACACGGCTTTTATCCTATGCCGCTAAGCTCGCGAGACTATCTCATACCAACTGAGTATAATGAAGTGAGAAACTCGTGAATAGTGGCTCAAATTTGGGTGAGTTTGCACTGATTGATTTTAGTAAATACTCATCTATCAAAATTGGCCCCCTTGTAAAGGTTGAGATTTTGAGCTTTGAAAACGCGAGCAAATTTGATGGTGTGGTGGTTGGTGGGGCAAACAATCTACTCATTTCGCCAAATCCGCCTAGGCTTGGGATACTTGATAAAAAATTTGATAGTATTGAACTTAATGGGGAAATTCTAAAAATCGGTGCATTTTGCAAAAGTGGCAAAATCTATAACTTTGCCAAAAAATTTAATATCGCAGAATTTGAGTTTGTCAAAAATATCCCCGGAACCCTTGGCGGAATGCTTAAGATGAATGCTGGACTTTTAGGGCGTGAAATTAGCGCTAATCTTTTGAGCGTACGGACAAATTTGGGGGAATTTGATAAAAATGCTTTTGAATTTGGCTACCGCCAAAGTAGCATTAAGGGTGTGATATTTGAAGCCACTTTAAAAGTTAAGCACGGTTTTGATGAGAGCTTAAGCAGTGAAATCTCACAAAAAAGGGTCTCTCAGCCAAAAGCTCACACTTTTGGAAGTGTGTTTAAAAATCCAAATGGAGATTATGCTGGCAGGCTGATCGAGAGCGTGGGTCTAAAAGGGCACAAAATTGGCGGTGTTGGCTTTAGCGATAAACACGCAAATTTTATGATAAATTATGGCGGTGGTAAATTTGATGAAGCGATAGAGCTCATAATTTTAGCCAAAAAAAGAGTGTTTGAAAGCTACGGCATAAAGTTAGAGTGTGAAGTAAAAATAGTGTGAGATCTCTTAGAATTTGCAAATTTGTGGATAAAAATTACTCTAATATTATTGTATCACTTAGGAATTGGAATGTTATAAATTTTGTAAAAAGCTATCAAAAAATATAGTGATTTTGAGAGAGTTTTTACTTATTCATAAAAATTTAAGCTATGATAAAAGAGGTTTTAGGGGCGAAAAATATGTAATTTTCAGATAATTTATTTTGCATTTAAGAGTGTAAATTTAGGCGTTTTATCAATAAAGACTTGTAGCTAAACCTACAAGAGCTATTAAAAAGTGTTATGAAGTAAATTTAACTGAAATTTATCTATATACATTTG